>JAJYJL010001038.1 GCA_021789565.1 Acidobacteriota bacterium | reverse complement strand
TTGGTATCCTTATGTTCCTTTGGTGATTGACAAAGTGGAACCCGGCCAGCCTGCCAGCGAAGCGGGTTTGAAGCCGGGTGACGCGATTATCGGCATGGACGGAAAGCCAATCTATTACTGGGCTCTGATTGTTCAGGGGCTACGGGATGGAAGGGGCAAGCCTGTTGATCTGACTGTGCAGCGGGATGGGAAAGAATTCTATGTTCATGTTGTCCCGGCGCTTACGGACGTGATGGGCTTGAAAACATGGCGAATCGGCGTGGCGATCCGGCAAACCGAATACGTGATTCGCAAGCTGCCACTTGCGCTGGCTGTTGAATATTCAATGAGGACGAACTCCCGGAATTTTCTGGAAACTTTTGACGTTCTGGGCAAAATTGTGACCCGCCAGATGTCAACCAAATCCCTGGCCGGGCCTATAGGAATCGCGCAGATTTCGGGCGAGGCCTACCGGCAGGGAATCGCGGACCTTTTGCTTTTTGTGGCGTTTATCAGCTTGCAATTGGGCATCGTCAACCTTTTGCCCATTCCCGTGATGGACGGCGGGCACATCTTCATGCTGGCGATTGAAGGCCTGATGCGGCGCGACTTGAGCCTGGCGGTCAAGGAACGGGTAATTCAGGTTGGAGTTGTCCTGATTGTCCTCCTCTTTGTTTTTGTGATGTATAACGATATCATCAAGACGTTGCGTCCCTCCTGACCGCAGGAGGGGACGGTATGCAAATTTCAAGCAGGGGCAAATAACTGTGAATTTCAGTGATAAAGAACATTTCCCGCAAAGGCGGAAGACCCGGCCGGTTAAGGTGGGGCGCTATACGATTGGTGGCGATGGAGCGATCATCGTGCAGTCCATGACCAAGACGGATACGCGCAATGTCGACAAGACCGTCGAGCAGATTCAGCAGTTGGAAGCGGCGGGGTGCGAAATCGTCCGGCTGGCAGTTCCCGACATTGAAGCGGCAAAAGCACTGAAGGACATCCGGAAGAAATGTCCCGACTCCGTGCTGGTCTCAGACATTCATTTCCAGTACAAATTTGCCTTGATGGCGCTCGACGCCGGTATCGACAAACTGCGCATCAATCCGGGGAACATCGGGGATGCCGATAAGGTCCGTGCTGTAGTGCGGCGCGCGCAGGAGCAGAAAGTACCAATCCGGATTGGCGTGAATGCCGGCTCTCTTGAGCGGCGGCTGCTGGAAAAGTATGGTTTCCCGACACCGGAAGCGATGGTGGAGAGTGCTGAATATCACCTTCGCATCCTGGAAGATCTGGGTTTCGGCGACACCATCATTTCTTTGAAGTCTTCGAATGTCAAACTTTGTGTGGCTGCATATCGTCTGCTGGCCAAGCGTTGCGATTACCCGTTCCACCTTGGGATTACCGAGGCCGGAACGCAATTCGCCGGAACGATCAAGTCCTGCGTCGGATTAGGGATGCTGCTTGGTGATGGGATTGGTGACACCATTCGCGTTTCGCTGGCTACCGATCCGACGGAGGAAGTCCGTGTAGGGTACGAACTGCTGAAGTCGCTTGAGCTTCGCAGTCGTGGCCCCGTGGTGATCGCATGCCCTACCTGCGGGCGCCTGGAAGTTGATCTGTTCAAGATCGCGGGTGAAATCGAACAGGCCACCTCCCACATCAAAATGCCGCTCTCGCTGGCAGTGATGGGATGCGCTGTGAACGGGCCTGGCGAAGCGCGCGAAGCTGACCTGGGCGTTGCCGCCGGCCGTGGCAACGGGATGATTTACCGCCAGGGAAAGGCCATCCGTCGCGTGACCGAAGAGGAAATCGTGCCGGCCCTGCTTGAGGAAATCGAGCGCTTCGTAGCGGACAAGGCCGCAGGCCGCGCGACAGATTCGGCTGAGCTTGCCGAGGAAACTCCTGCCTCCTCAAGCCCGCTGGTAAGTCTTCAATAGGCGTGCCTTTTTCAGCCTGCCGGTACTGGAATCTGGCAGAGACTCTCCAGCCTTTTTTTCGATGTGCGGTCCGTTCCAGATGAAATTCGCATAACCGGCCTCTTCCGAACATGGCTCGTCTTGAAGACCTCAAACTTACTCACCGCATTTTTGTTGAGAACTACCCCTTCAGGACGTTTGACTGGGAGCCGGGCGCGCGCTTGGCAAAGCCATTAGCACAGTCAAAGATCGCCCTTATTTCCTCCGCAGGTGTCCATCTGCCTGGCCAGGTTCCATTCGACCTCGATTTTCGCGGGGGAGATTTTTCCTTTCGCGAGTTGCCCAACGATCTTGACCTTCGCCAGTTGAAGATCGCGCAGCGCAGTTCCGACTTTGACCAGACGGGCGCTAAAGAAGACGCGAACCTGGTGTTCCCGCTCGACCGCTTCAGGGAGCTTGCCGATCGGAGTGTGATCGCTGAATTAAACTACCGGCACTTCAGTTTTATGGGCTCGATCTCTGCGCCTGGAAGGCTGCTTTCCGATTCAGCACCGCGCGTTGCGGAGTTGCTGATTGAAGACGGCGTGGACGCGGCATTTCTGGTTCCGGCCTGACCCATGTGTAACCAATCGGTCGGGTTGGTCGCGAGTGTCATTGAGAAGGCTGGAATTCCCACCGTCGGGCTATCGCTGCTGCTGATGGTCACGAAGAAAGTGCGGCCGCCGCGAAGCCTCTATGTCCCTTTCCCCTTTGGCTATCCCCTGGGCAAACCGAATGACACAAGGCTCCAGCAT
>JAJYJL010000069.1:11044-13359 GCA_021789565.1 Acidobacteriota bacterium | reverse complement strand
CGCGTCTTTATTAGTTCGGTGCAAGAAGGGTACACCCATTTCCGTGACGGTGCCTCGAGAGGGATTACGAAAGCAGGATGCCTGCCCATCCGAGCCGAGGATTTTCCAGCGGGTACCGTTTCCCCCCGAACGGCCTGCCTTGATGGGGTCGCGAGCTGCGACGCTGTCGTTCTCATCCTCGGCGCCCGATATGGAACGCCGACGGCTGTGGGGATCTCGGCGGTCGAGGAAGAATACTCTGAAGCTAGGCGGCTCAAGAAGCGATTCCTTGTCTTTATCGAGAAAACGACGTACGAGCCGCGGCAAAGTGAGTTCATCCAATCCCTCAGCTCCTATGTCGGGGGGCACTGGAGAAAGTCCTTTTCGTCCGCGGACGAGCTGGAAGCCCTGGTTGAGCAAGGATTGAAAGAGGTGGCGCCCATGAGCGGAACGGACCTGGAGAAAAGTGCGCGTAAACGGATCGATGCCGCGTTCGCAGAAAGACCACCGAAGTCAGATCAAGTGTCCTGGCTGAAAGTTGTCTGGACCGCACTCCGCGACGAGGAGGTCGTTGATCCAGTCCGTTTCTCGGATCAGCGTTTCCAGGACGAGATTCAGCGCTTGGCCCATAGCGTCGAAGCGCGGCTCTTCGACTATGCCCAGAGCAAGCAGACTCGCCCGGAGGCTGCGCGCCTCCACATCAGCCAAGTGGACCATCGAAATTGGAGCGAGGGGCAAAACCTCGTCGAATTGGACGTGTACGAAAACGGAACCCTTGCCATCGCCGCAAATGTGACCGGGGTGAAGGCAAGATCCGGTCCGAGTCACGATATTGCCCAATTGTACCAAATTGATCCGGACACGGTGAGCCAGAGGCTGACGCAAGCCTGGAGTTTTGCCAACAGCTGGTGGAACGCTATCGACACCTACGCTCGCCATGAACCCTTGCTCTACAATCTCGCCCTGCTCGATGTGGGGACGCGGCGGCTGGAAAGACCTCGGCCGCATCAGAACGGCGTAACTATCCCTTGGTTCAACCAAGTTGAGATTGTGCAAGCCTATGATCATCCTCGAGCGGTATCTCGTGCCGAACTGCAATCACCGCACGACGCCATTCGTCACGCCATGTCAATCTTGGAGATACGTTTCCGCGATTTGGAAAAAAAGCGATAGGGGCTGATCGGGGCACTCGGCGGCCAGCAGGTGTCGCGGCAGTGCGAATGGGAGGAGGATTCATTTGGAGGTCGTATACACGGTCGACCAATTTCATCAGGACTCCCGAACCATCGCATTCGGGAATCATAGAATCATTTCGTCTGAGGGAGGCTACGACCCCCGCTTCCTCCTGTTGGATCTCATCCCGCACTTTCAAAAACGTTACGGGATTGAAATGGCGGCCCAATTCGCGATGAGGTATATCGGCATCGCCGTTTTCCTGCATGCTCATCGAACAAAGCTCGGGCGGCTAGGTGTGTTGCGATGGCCCGACAATGCAGGGGCTTGGGGGTGGGTCGATCCAACGCTTGTTGCCTTCCTGCTCGATGGTTTCGTGACACCGGAAGATCTTCACGTCTTTCCCAGTCACCGCTATGAATGGAATCACCGTATCGCGTACAAACGTGCGATGCCTGCTTTTGACGTGTGGCGTTCCGAGCGTTTCAGGGGTCAGGACGAGCCGTAAACGCCGTGCCTTGAGCGGGAGTAGCTGCGCTGATTGCATCCAAGTAGAACGAACATGATGCGGCAGCTTGTTGACAACGACTTCCAAACGGGAAGTTTGTGGATTCCGGCACACTAATCCGGCTATCACAGTTTCTGAAGGTCTATCCTGTGGCCGCTTTCCCCCCCATGACGGGCCAGACGCTAGTGTAAAGCTAAGCAAAGGCGTCTCATTCCAGAGACAGGATCGAGAATAGCGACAAAGAAGGCGGGGCCCAGTGGTCCCGCCTTGTTGTTGCCCGGGAACATATAAACATTTTCCGCCGGCTCGGAGGATGATCATCCGCTCTTGTCCGCTTCGCAAATATCCGACTCTCCGATGTTTACCCCACTTAGTATCAGCTCTCGAGTACGGACAATCATAGCAATCCGAATATGCTCCCGTGACAACAGAACGCTCGCCGCATGCTCCTCGCCGAACTCACGGGGAAGGTCTGCCAGCGAAGCGGAATACTTGCTGAGGTGCGAGTTGCCGGACGCCATGTTAGGCGTCTTCTCCTAGGTTGCATGCCCTAGTATGGCCTCGCAGACGAATACAGCCTAGTTGACAATGGAGCTCGTTGGAATATACTACAGCCATATGCCCCCAGGGGGGATATGGCGGTAGGGTGGAGGTG
>JAJYJL010000069.1:6969-11034 GCA_021789565.1 Acidobacteriota bacterium | reverse complement strand
AAGATCAAGCCCGCCGTCTGCTCGACGGATCGTTACCTGACGCCCGAACTGGTCCAAGATCTGAAGCATCGCCTGCATCGGGTCGAAGGACACCTGCGTGGAATCGAAACGATGCTCGACGAGAAGGCGGCCTGCGAGGATTTGCTCATCCAAACGAGCGCCGTGCGCGCCGCGCTGAATCAGATCACGATCAAGATGCTCGAAGGTCACATGGAGACCTGCGTGCTGGAAAGCGTCGAGGAAGGGCAGGGCGCCGCGGCCCTCGATCAGCTTAAAGGCGCGCTCGCACAGGTGTTGAAAAATGCGTAGGAATTCTTTGCAGCGAGGGGCACTATTCGTTCTGACTGCTCTCGCGCTAATGCTAGTCACAACTGCGTGTAGCGGAACAGATGCATCCCAAGCGGCGCCGCCCAGCGCGGCGACGGAGGGAGCGACTCCCGGTGCCCTGGCGACCATCGGCTTTCGTGTCAGCGGCTGGACGTGAGCCGGCTGCCTCGCAGTCACAACCGCGAGCGTCCGCCAGTTGGCGGGCATCCGCAAGGTCACTGGCGATTTGGCGACTAACACCCTGGTCGTGGAATATGATCCGATGCTGACGAACGCCGATCAAATCGCGCAGCAAATTGATAAAGTCGGGTATCAGGTCACAGGGAGGTTCGTTCCATGAAACCAGCCGGCAGCACGTGGCTCGCTTCGGCCGCGGCGGCTCTGAGTTCGACGTGCTGTGTCTTGCCCGTCCTTCTCCTCGCCGTGGGCTTTACCAGTCTTGGACCTTTGGCGCTCTTGATGCAATACCGTCCGCTGACCCTCACCTTCAGTTTCCTGATGCTCGGCGGAGCCTTCTACTGGGTCTACCGTCCGACGGCGCAGGCCGCATGCACGTCAGGGCAATGCTCGCCGCGCGCGTTGCGGCGGCAGCGCATGATCGTCTGGATTTCCGCGCTGCTCATGGCCACTTTTCCCACCTTCTCGTTACTGCCACTGCAGATCACGATGTAGTATCCAGACCGCCCATTTCCGATTCTGTCCAGAGGAGACCATGATGTGCGCTTCCGAACGGCAAATCATCGACTATCTGCGCCGAGATTGGGACGCGGGTTTGCGGATCACGACCATCGACCAAGCGATGCGCGCCCTCGGCCTACCGCCGGACGACCAAGTGCGCTGGCAGGTGGGGCAAGCGCTGGACGATGTCTGGCGCCAGCGGCTAGGGTTCCGCCAAGTATTGAGAGGCTTGCGCTGGCTCCGGGGATTTCGATGGCGCGACCTGTTTGACCTGATCGGACCATCGCCCTTGCGCGCGGAGATCAAGCAATGGAACTCCGCCAGCTTTATTCTCACGAATGACGAGAAACTGGTGGCCCGCTATATCTTACGTGTTCAGGACGATGCCGGACGTCTGCCCCCGTCTTCCGAAATCCGTGAGGCACTCCACCTGGACGAGACGAAGACACATACTGCCTTGCGGATGCTTCAGCGGCTGAGTTTTCTCATTCTCAACGGTGACAACCAGTATGATCTGGCATTAGGTCATAGAACATTTCTCCAGGGGCTGGGTTTCTCGTTTCATACGGTGACCCTGCAGGACCACGAGCAGTTCAATGTACCTTGAGCGGTTGACTTTATGCTGCTGGTCAGCAGCCGCTACCGAGACCAACGCATCGTCATCGACGATGCCTGTGCGCATTGTGCTGAACGGATCCATATCGTCGTAGACCACCGCACGGTGAGCGAGGTCGACCCCTCCACCGTGGGCGTGTTTCGAGGTGGCACCTGAGGGAAAAACAACCTCTTCCGGTCGGAAGAGCATTTCCGGGCATGGGCGCAGGAACACCCCGAGGCGGCGCAGGGCCAATATTCAACCTTGCCGGACTTTTGCGCCCAGCTCAATTGAAGCAATGCAGCGCCATCGTGAGAGAAGACATGGGTATGAGCAGGAGCCCAGTCACGCAAGAGAGCTACATGGGATATATGGAAAGGGAAAGATAGAGATGAATCAGATAAACCGAACAGGGCATACATGCGAGGAGCTCGATCTGGGAAGGGGTCCAAGATCGATCGCGAGCACCTGGGGTCCGCCCCTCCTGCTGATCGTCATTGGCACCATCTTCGCCAATACGCCTGGAGGATCCCTCGTCTTCGCGGGACTCATCTGGAGTGCTAGCATCCTTTGGCTGGGCGTATCATGCCTCCGCAATGCTTTGCGGTGCGGGAGATTCCACTGCAGCGTGCTGGGTCTCGTTTATCCGGCCCTCGCGCTCGTCGCTCTGGGCATTACGTTTGGTTGGGTGCCGCTTCAATGGAACCCATTTTGGGCTTTTATCTTCTCGCCGCCGACGATCATCGCCTTCATCCCTGAATTCTTTGGCGTGAAATATATCGTGTCCAGAGCGACATAGCCTCACGCGTTGGGAACAGGTCGAAAGCAGCAAGGAGACCGAATGGACGATCATTTTGACCTGATCATCGTCGGCGGCGGTGCTGGGGCATTTGCAGCCGCGATCAAAGCCAACGAATACCAAGCCAAGACCTTGATGATCAATGCCGGCTTGCCGCTCGGCGGCACCTGTGTCAATGTGGGCTGCGTGCCGAGCAAGTATCTGCTCAAGGTGGGCGAGTTCGCTTACCGGGCCCAGCATCACGGCTTTGGCTCCATCCATATTCCGCAAGTGGAGATCGATTTTGGGCAGGCGATTGACGACGAACTGCAGACGGTCGGTGAGCTCCGACGGGCCAAATACACTGATGTGCTCGCGAACTTGGAGCACGTCACCCTCTTGGAAGCACGCGCGCGTTTTGTTTCGCCGCACGAAATCGAAGCGGATGGACGACGATATTATGGCGACCGCTTCGTCCTTGCGGTCGGCTCGACCGCGCTGCCGCCCCCGATTCCGGGGATCGAGGATGTAGGGTATATCACTCACATCGAGGCGCTGCGGAAGAAACAACAGCCCCGCCACTTGCTCGTCATCGGAGGGGGACCGGTCGCGCTGGAATTCTCGCAGATGTTCCGTCATTTGGGGAGTGAAGTGACGATGGTCGCGCGCGGCGACCGGCTGTACAAACGGACGGAACCCGAAATCTCGGAGGCGCTCGAACGCTACTTGCGGGACGAGGGGGTCACGATTCACAAACAGGCGACGGTTGTGCGCCTGCGCCGGGAACGGGACCGGAAAATCGCGACCATTGCTGCAGACGGGCAACAAGCGGAGATAGAGTTCGACGAACTCTTGATAGGCACCGGCAAGACGGCGAATACGGCCGGGCTGGGGCTGGACGCGGCGGGGGTCGCGTTGACCGAGCAGCAGGCGGTTCGTGTCAACCCGTGGTACCAGACAAATGCGCCGCACATTTACGCGGTGGGGGATGCCATCGATTTCCCCAAACGGTTGGAGACCACAGCGGGCAAAGAAGGGAGTTTCGCCACGGTGAATGCGCTCACGGGCGTGAACAAGCAAAAAGTGAATTATGATCTCGTCCCCTCGGTCGTCTTTACCTACCCTGCCGTCGCCGATGTTGGGATCCTCGACGAAGAGACAAGCGCACGCGGCCTGGAATGTGACTGTCGCACCGTCTATTTCGACAAGGTGCCCAAGGCGTTGATTATCAAGGACACCCGCGGCGCGATCAAGATGGTGGCGGAGCAGCGGACGGGGCGGATCGTGGGCGTTCACCTGATCGCACCCGAAGGGGAGGATCTGATCAGTCAGGCGATGTATATTCTGCGCGGGCACATGACCGTCGACGATGTGATCGATTCTTTCGCCGTTTTTCCCACGCTCTCCGAAGCCATCAAGTATGCCGCATTGTCCTTCCGCACGGATATCGAGCGTCTGTCCTGCTGCATTTGAGGATAACGCGAGATCTGGCTCAGCAGTGCAAAGCAACCGAGAGCATTAAGCAATCATAGGAGGGAAAGCGTGCCAATGCAAGGAGGAATCGAGCTCGCCGGGCGCGGCTACCTGGTCACTGGCATCGATATCTCTGCAGGAATGCTCGCCCAGGCCAAGAAGACGGCCGCAGAGGCCGGCGTCACTGCGGAGTGGGTTCAGGCTGACGCAACGA
>JAJYJL010000069.1:0-6959 GCA_021789565.1 Acidobacteriota bacterium | reverse complement strand
CCGGGCGCGGCATGACGTGTGGCGGCTGCGCCAGTCATGTGGTACAAGCGCCACAAACGGTTCCAGGCGTTCAATCGGCGGTGGTCTCCGACTGGACAGCGGGGCAAGCCACCGTAGTGGCCGATGCCGGCCTGGATGAGCAGACGCTCGTCGCCGCGCTCACAGCCGCGGGGTACGGCGGAACGATCCAGGGGCGTCATCCGATGAGGGAAGCCAGTGCGCCCGAGTTCTTCCCGGAAACTCCAGAGCAGTCGACGACGGAAAGCTGCTGCGTGCCGGCTGCGCATCCCATAACAAAACCCGTCGCGATGGCCCGTATCGCCAATGTCTGTCCCGAGTGTGGGCAAAAGGGGAAACCAATCGACAGTTCCACTGTGAAGGCAATGCTCTCCATGTCGCTGACCCAGGTGCGTCCCGTCTCCTATCTGTTCTGCGGAACGACGGATTGTCCGGTCGTCTATTTCTCCAAGGACGGGGCGCAAACGTTCACGACGGCGCAAGTCCGAGAACGCGTGCATCAGAAAGAGCCGAATGGCGGAGACGTATTCGTCTGCTACTGCTTTCGGCATACGCCCGACAGTATCCGCGCCGAATGGGAGACGACAGGACGGAGCACCGTCATCGATGCAGTCAACGCGGGCATCCGGGCGGGCCAGTGTGCCTGTGACGTCCGAAATCCGCAAGGTTCGTGCTGTCTTGGAAATGTGCGGGCTGTAGTCAAGCAGGTCGAAGAATCAACTGTAAAGGCCTAAGCCTACTGGATATGTTGGGGCTAGGTCCTCTCGAGGCGGATCGTATCAGGGAGTTACCTGTTCTTCCAGCAAGCCCCGGTTGCATCCGGGTGACGGCATGAGTCGTTCTCTCGTATGGATCCGGCCGGACAGAAGCATGAGAGCGATCACTTAGTTTGCCGACGTATGGTTGAGCGACTCGTCCCATCTCGTAATACTTTTCGGAGCCTTTCCGGCAACGACTTCCCAACGGGACGACTTCAAGTTTATGGATCCTGGCACACTCATCAGGTTATCGCCGTTTCTAGAGGTCTATCCTATAGCCGCTTCCCACGCATAAGAGACCAGACGAGAGTGTAAAGCCAAGCCAAGGGGATTAGATTCCAGGGACAGGAGTTAAGAACGGCCCGAGCAGTGGTGCCGTGAACCACTGGCAGAAGGAGACCCCGCCGGTACCCACTCGGTATTAGCCTCAATCGGAAACGTTCAGAAAGCAAAGACCGTCAGATTGCCCTCTTCCAGATGCTCAGACGGTCTTTGCAGTATTTGCTCTTTGCTATTTGGGGCGAATTGCCTACGCCTGCTGCAGAACGCGCGGTGCCCCGGTGGGCATTGCGGTCATTGCCTCACCCGGCTCGACCACGCGTCCGTGCTCCAACCGTATCGTGCGATCCGCCATTGCACTCACCGTCGGATCGTGCGTCACCACCACGAGCGTATGCCCCTGGGCATGCATGTTCCGAAATAGATCCAGCACGATTTCCTCATTGGCTTCATCCAGATTGCCCGTGGGTTCGTCTGCGAGAATTACCTGGGGCTGATTGATGAGGGCGCGGGCGATGCACACACGCTGCTGTTCGCCTCCGGAAAGGTGCGAGGGGAGATGGTGCAGGCGTGCGCCCAATCCCACCTCTTCCAAGGCGTGCCGCGCTTCATCGGCATCCGGCATGCTGTGGAAATATTGAGCGAGCATCACATTCTCTAGCGCCGTGAGGTAGGGCACTAGGTGAAATTGCTGGAACACGAGCCCCACCTTTTCACGTCGAAATTGAGCCATTTGATTCGCGGCCAATCGAGTGACGTCAGCCCCATCGATGCCAACCGTGCCACTTGTCGGCCGATCGAGACAGCTCAACAGGTTGAGCAAGGTGGTTTTGCCCGAACCCGAAGGACCCATGATCGCCACCCACTCACCTTGCAGAATGTCGAGCGAAACTCCGTCCAGCGCACGCGTTCCTCCGGCATACTCTTTTGTCGCCTGGCGAACCTCGATCATCTTTTTCGTCATCTTCCTCATTCCCCTCGCAGGATAACAGCCGACTCAACGGCCAATGCCCGCCGCATTGGAATGACGCTACCGATCACGGCCACGCTCACGGCAATTCCCAGAGAACCCGCTGCAACCCACAGATTCAGCCCAACGGCAGAAGCAAAGACACTTTGCGCGATGATCTGGGCAAATGCAAACCCCAAGACATAGCCCAGGATGCCGCCGAGAACACCCAGCGCTCCCGCCTCGGCGAGAAACAAGCTCCCGATGCGCCGCGCTTCCGCACCGAGTGCCTTCATGAGCGCGACTTCGCGGCGCCGTTCCATCATCACCGTGGCCATCGTCGCGCCCACGCTGAGGCCTGCGGCGAGTAACACGATGGCAGCAATGAGCGCCAGCAAAAGCTGCACTCGGCGAAGCAAAGTGACTTCACCTTCGGCAATCTGGCGCACGGTTTTCGCCTGCGCGCCGGGGACTGATTGTTCCAGCGCGCGGGCCGTTGTCTCGATGGAAATGTCGCTTGTGAGGGCGCTCACCTGCACTAGGCTCACTTGATCGAGACGACCCAAGAGCGTTTGGGCGGCAGCCAATGGAACGATCACCTGGTCGTCCTCCGCACCTCCGGCGGTTAATACGCCGGCAACATGGAACGTCTGCTCCTGATCGCGGAAACGCACCGTGAGAGGATCACTTACCTTGAGCGCCCATTTCTTCGCCACGTTCACACCCACGAGCGCGGCCTGTGAATCCGTCGGGATTCCCGGCTCTATCGTCCACCAGGAATTGACCCTTACGGCGGCATCGATCGATGTGCCGACGAGCACGACCGGCTGATTATGGCTTTCGACCACCCCATAGAGAAAAGGCGCATACGCCAGAACCGCCTTGGTTTCATTCAGGCGGGCAAGGTCGCTCGCCTTGAAAGTGGCGTCGGTCGCGCCGAGGGAGGCGTCCGTCGGAACGAGGATGAGATTGGCGCCATAGGCGCGCAGGGTCCGTCCCACCTTCTCGTCCATACCCACGGAAACGGAAAGAGCGGCCGCGGCGAGACTGGCTCCCAACGTGATGGCCAGTACAGCGATCAAAATCTGCTTCCAACGGTGCCGCAAGGACTGCATCAAGATTCGCCAAAACATGTCGTCTACTCTCCCCGCAGGGTCACGACCGGATTGACCTGCATCGCCTGGCGCACGGGCGCGAGGCTCCCCAGGACGGCAATGGCGACCGCAATCCCCAACGTGATGGGAAGAATCAAGGGATTGAACGTTAAGGAGCTGGCAAAGACGGATTGCCCAATCAAAGCGGCCAACCCCAGTCCGGCGGCATACCCGAGGACGCCGCCCAGCAGGCCAAACGCCGTCGCTTCCAGCATGAACTGGACCGCGATTTGCAGGTCTTGGCCTCCCAGCGCTTTCATGAGCCCAACTTCTGTCCTCCGTTCCATGACGGTGGCAGTCATCGTTGCCATCACACCCAAAGCCGAAACCGCGAGTGCGATAATCGTTACCAGCGCGAGCGTGAGTCCAATGCGCGAGAGAAAGGCGCCCTCGGCCTCGGCGATCTGGCGGATCGGTCTAGCTTCGCTCCCCGGCAGCACCTCCTCGACCTGAAAAGTTACCGCGTCGATATAAGGCGAACAATACCACGTGACGAAATCCTCGGGCGGCAGGGATTTAGGATCCCGCTTGGCCCGGAGCGCGAGCGCGTCGTCCGGTTTCACCAGCGCGCTGATCTGCACCCGCTCCACTTTGCCGGGTAGATCAAAGATCTTTTGAGCCGTCGCGAGCTCTCCCAGCACCTGATGGTCTTCGACGCCTCCCGTGCTCAAGATTCCGGCGACCGTCATGGGATAGCCACGTTCCTGGTAGGTCACCTGCAGAGGATCGCCGACGTGAACCTGCAATTGCTGCGCCAGGGCGCGTCCCACCAGCACCCCTTGTTCGGGGCTGCGGTCATTGATCCATGTTCCCTCGACATGCCACCAGGAAGCGATTGATTTCATCCCGGTCGTAAACGTGCCGCTGTCCGGGGTCACTTCACGTACGGCGTTGCCAGGTAAGAGGATCTGACGTTTGGCAGTCGGTACCGGGATGTCTTTATCGAACCACGTTCCGACCAAGAGCACCCTCTGCGTGGCCAAAGACGAGGAGACCTCGACGGCCCCGGACAGGAAGGGGGCAAACCCGACGATGTTGTTGCGCCAAAAGATGGTTTTGAGTTTGGGTAGGTCGCTTTCGTTGAGATACGCCGTCTCGCCGTTGCTATAGCGCATCCCGGCGATCTCAACGGCGAGCGGACGGTCTTTGGGTGCGGCGACGATATTCGCGCCAAACGCCTTGAGCTCCTTCCCCATCTTGTCCGTAATGTCCAACGAAATCGCCAGCAGCGCGGTCGCCAGAGCCGCGCCGAGTGCAACGGCAAGCACGGCGAGCAAGATCCTCGCTTTGCGTCTTTCAAGAGAGCGCCATAGGATTCGAATCAGCATGTTCGGATTCTCAATCAGAGAGTAGGTTTATTTGAACCGGTTGGCTTGGGCGATGAGCTCGGTTACGGATACGACCACGTCGTCGCCTTCAAGGCTGGCGGTCAGCGGGATGGGATTGCAGCCGCCGGGTTCACCGATGGTGTCGACGTTGATCGGCGCATCGCAGTTGCGGCACATGACCTCGCCATTCTCATGCCGGTAGCCTTTGGCCGGGCAGATGCTGCACGCATCAATCGCGGCGGTCAGGCTGCCGTCATTACGGCGCATCACAAAAAAGCGGATGCCGATGCCCTCATGGGAGTAAAAGTACTTGTGCATCTCGCCGTCGCTCACGTCCGCCACAGGAATGCGAACGCCTTGGTCTTGCGCCGTCTTCTCGGTCGGGGGCATTTCGTTGTCGTGTGCGGCGGCCGATACGAGCGACGACGCCAGCATGGAGCTGATGAGGAGGGCCATGACCGATACGCCCAGCGCCCAGCGCCGCGCCCGATTGAAACCGGCGAGCCGCTTGCGGCGGTCGGGAGCCGATTCCCCTTCAAGGGGGGTAGGGCGAGGGGCGCGCCAGGTGTCCCATAGGATCAGGAGCGCCGGGACGGCGATGAGGGCCATGAGGATAACGAGCGAGGTCGTTTCGCGCGTGAGCAGGCCAATGATCGCAAGGAGATCGGGCGAACTGGGGATCAGATGGATCTCGATAAACTCGTGCAGGCCGTTCGCGATGAGCTTGGCGACGAGGATGAGGAGGACGAGGCTGGTGGCGGAGAAAAAGCGTTTCAAATTGACCCGGACGGCGCCCTTGGCGATCAAAGTCCCAAAGAGGACGGCGAAGACGAGGCCGATAGCTCCGCCGATCACGTTGTTGAGCGGGTTGGCGCCGATGGTGGCGGAGAGCGCCGTGAGGAAGAGGACGGTTTCGATCCCTTCGCGAAAGACCATGACAAAGGTAAAGGCCGCGAGACCCCAACCGATTCGTCGCGACCGGTCGGAGCGGAAGACTTGCTCCATCTTTTCTTCCATTTCGGTGCGGAGCGAGCGTCCCGTGCGCCACATCCAGACGATCATCGTCAGGACAAAGGCGGCGGCCACGAGCATCACGGTCCCTTCGTAAATCTCATTGTCCGGATTGATGCCGAGCATCTGGAAGAGCGCTGCGCCCGCAATGCTTGCCGCGACGGCGGCGACAAGGCCGGCCCAAACATAGCGCCTGAGCGAGCTCCGGCCCGTGCGAGCCAAATAGGCGAAAACAATCCCGACCACCAACGCTGCTTCCAAACCCTCTCGTAGGGTAATGACCAGAGCTTCCAGCATCTCTGCCCTCCTTGAGCATGTTAGTTAACCGAAATGCTACATGTTAGTCTATACTAACACGCTACGCGGGTCAATTCAAATCCGGTCAAAATCAGGTCGCGCGTTAACCGGAATCTATGGGAAATGTCAGACCGGGGTATTTCTTTTGCCGATAACGGAACGTCCCGGGATATGGCCCTCCTTAATTAGCAGGTCGATGCCATGCACCGATTGGTGTGGTCGAGTGTGGCATATGTGGATTCATGAATCGACACTATTCGAATGAGGTGTACGTCCGAAAAACAGGGATAGACCCGATTGACTTGAGGTGCAAAACGTGGTACTCCTATTACTAGGACTCATGATCGGGTGGTGTCGGATACCAGGGGGGTTCGCGCCATTTTGGCAGGGTGGAACACCGGATGGAGGCAAAATGAACAATACCGCGACGATTGTTGGAATCGTCCTCGTTGTGGTCCTCATCGTTTTGCTGATCGGTGGAGCAGGCATGATGGGGCTGGGCATGACACTTGCACCGCACGCAAGTGCAGGTGTGGGACCCGGGATGATGGGCGGCTACGGCGGCATGGGCGGCATGATGGGCGGGTTCGGTGCCCAAGGATTTGGCTACAACCCACTAGGGGCGATTCTGTCGCTCGTCTTCTGGGCCCTCATTATGGTCGGCATTGTCCTCCTGGTCGTCTGGCTAATGCGTAATACGGGACGGGCTGGCTTATCGGCGCCATCCGGCGACGCGGCGCTCGACATTTTGAGGGCGCGCTACGCCAAGGGCGAGATCACCAAAGAGCAATTCGAGGAAATGCGCCGCACTCTCGCCCCGTAGAGGGAGGCTGGGATGAAAGGGACAGGATGGCTGATCGGCGGCCTGGTGCTGGTCGCCGTTGGGGTTGTCGGTCTCTTACTGCTTGGCACCGGAATCCTGTCAGGAGCGACCGCCGCCAGCACACCGATCGCACGGGGGCAGTGGATCTTCCAGACGGGCACAGACCCGAGTGGACAACCCATTCCTTACTCGGGCGGTATGGGCATGATGCAAGCCGGCTGTGCCAGCTGCCACGGCACTGATGGTCACGGCCTGCGCACGATGATGTTCGTGAGCCCCAATATCACGTACCGTAATCTCACGGACCCCGCTGGCTTTTCGGAGCCCGATGGGACACGCGGT
>JAJYJL010000068.1 GCA_021789565.1 Acidobacteriota bacterium | reverse complement strand
CGCACAGCCTGGCAGGCGACGTAACGGCGGCGGGTTTTCCGGAAGACCTTCTCGAAACCTCCTTCGAGATGTTCGGCATCCCTGACATCCTGGTGAACAACGCCGGGATCACCTGGGACGGAACGCTCCACAAAATGACCGATGAGCAATGGCAGTCCGTCATCGACATCCATCTCACGGCAACCTTCAGAATCCTTCGCGTGCTGGGCGCAGCCATGCGTGAGGCGGCCAAACAGGAGATTGAAGAGCAAGGCGCAGCCCGCGCCAGAAAAGTGGTCAACATCAGCTCCACCTCCGCCACCCGGGGCAACTTTGGGCAGGCCAATTACGCTGCCGCCAAGGCCGGCGTCATCGGCCTGACCAAAACCCTGGCGCGCGAGTGGGGACCCGTCAACATTCAGGTGAACGCGGCTGCGTTCGGCCTGATTGAAACCCGCCTGACCGCCCCCAAAGAAGATGGTGAAAGCTTCCGCTTGCAGCAGGCGGAAGTCAAACTGGGAATCCCCGCCCGGATGCGCGAGGCGGCCATCCACTCCATCCCCATGGGCCGCCCGGGAACTACGGAGGAGGCGGCGGGAGTGATCTTCTTCCTGGCTTCGCCGCTCTCAAATTACGTTTCCGGGCAGGTGATTGAAGTGACGGGCGGATTATAAAGGCAGGCAACCTTCTCCTGTTTCCGGCACCTGGAAGGCGCTCCGCAGACCCGCCCTACCCCGGATGATTCATGACGCAACAGGGCTCCGCGAAACGGCACGGGTTTTGTGAAAGGCACGACTGAAGTCGTGCCGTTGAGATGCCGCCTTGAACTTGTCGAGGGGCTTCAGCCCCTGCGAGGTCCTTCTGTTCCGACAAGTCACTTTCAGCGGCTAAAGCCGCCTCCTTCGAACAGCCCCTGCGGCACGGATAAATCCGTGCCCTTTCACAAAAAATAGCCGCCCGCCGACAGAGATGAAGGGGCACGACTGAAGTCGTGCCCCTTCTCCCCTTTCACGAAAACATCCGCCGGTTCAAGAATAGCCCGCCCTACGGCCATTGATCAGCCTCACCTATAAACTATTGCGGCCGTTGCCGGTCAGTGGTAACGGCCCGTATAGCTGGTGGGATTCGCCGGCACGGTCGTACACTTCGAATCCCCATAGCCGCACAGCCACCCCGAAAAATTGTCAATGGTCAGAACGCCCGAATCCGTGTTGGGGGAAAACGGCAGGGCCAGTACATGGTAAATTCCGGGAGGCACAACGAGATGATAAGTACCGTCCAAAGCGGTGATCCCATCGGTGACAGCATTCCCGGTGTTGGCATTCACGGCAACCACGTGCGCGCCAAACACACCGGCGCCACTCAGGATGACGGTCCCGGAGATCGTTCCGGTCGCTGTACTGAAGTTGGAGGAAGGATAGAGATCAGAGATGCCGATGGCGTCATCTGTGGCCAGTGTAGTTTGCTGGCCGGCGGCGGCCGAATCACCGAAGGGAAACATGACGGTATGTCCGATGCCGCTGTGATCGAGCCCCAGCAGGTGGCCCTCCTCGTGTGTGGCGACAGATTGCAGGCTGAAAGTGTTGGCTGGAGGGCTTAAAGAAGTCGTGAATTGGACGCTGGGATTGAACTCGATGTCAGCATCGGCCATGCAATCGTCAAAGTTGCAAGTCTTCGTGGCGCCGCTGCTTTGGCACGTGTATTGGAAAGGGCCGGTTGACCCCGAAGGCCGGGTGACCGTCGACACCTGCGTGAAGGCGATGGTCCCCGTCGAAAAATCGCTGCTTTTGGTATCAGAAAATCCCGCCACGTTCTGGCAGTCATTATAGACAGGATCCGTGAGGGTGCTGGAGGTTGGGCCGCTCACGTTCACGTTGGTCAGAGACTGACCCGCAACCTGGGCATTCATCCAGGTGGTGAATCCGGCTGAAAGCGGCTGCTGGATGCACGCGCCGGGAGTTCCACTCAGGCAACCCGGGGTTGCGACGTTGCCCGCCGGCGTATCAGGATTCAGCAGCCACGCGACGGGCATGGAGTTCCAGCGGGCGGTAACAGGTACGGGTGCAGACACTGTACCCAGGTTGTCCTGAAAAGTGTTGAAGCCAAACACCAGGACCGCTGCTGAAAACATCGCCGCCACGGCAACAAGGGCCGCGGCAATCCCTCTTTTTCCACCTGCGCGTTGCCTCTGCCTCATCACCATCACCTCGTCTGAACAAACATTGCCTGGCCCTTCAGGCCCTCTGTCACCGAAGTTTCACTGGTGGCGTAAAGATGCGCCGCGTGGCCCCGCACGGAGACGGTGTTCCAGTAAATCTTCCACCTGGTCCCCTGCCGCTGAGCGTTGCCCACCACCTGGCTGCCCGCGGGAATCACCACCGATTTGCTGGGGAACAGGTCCGAGGTTGTCCGTGCAATGACCACGGCTTGTCCGGCGCCCTGAAACTCCGTGGAAACAATCACCACCGGGATGGATGTCCCTGACGGGATGACGATGGGCGCCGCGACAGCTCCGGAGACGGTCATCCGGAACTCCCCCAGCGTCGGTGACTGGGAGAGGGCGGCGGAACTGCCGCCTGTGCTGAGAGCTCCCAGGGGAAGAACAACGTGGCGCTCGACGCCATTTCGGCGCCGGTAGACCCGAAAAGCGCCCTGCATCATGCCCACCAGGTGATAAGTGGCGCTGGCCCCCGCCGCGGGCTCCAGAAACAGGATGTACTGCGTCCCTGGCCTCAGCAAAGCCGTACCCGGCACCCGGACGTGAAAATTGCCAACCGTCCCGCCCATCTGCTGAATGGTGAGGGTGGCGGGCGGGCTCCCTTTCAGTGCCTTCTCAAGCTGCACGGTTGTGTAGGTGTAGACGCGGGTGTTGGCGGCGTTCGTCCGGGTGGTCTGGGCCACCACCTGCCCCTGGACGATGGTGCTGGACGCCTGGGCAAGCTGGCTGAGGCTCATCCGAACCATCGTGGTCGCTGCGGCCGGCCGGGCCAGCCAGAATCCCAACAGAACGGCAAGAACAATGGTGCGAATCTTCATAGTGCGTCGCTCACTGTGTGATATTCACGGCCCCCACAAAAGACGTGAGTTCGTTGCCCTGATTTCTTACTATCAGATTTCTGGGCCCCGGGGTTGCACCGGGAAGTACGGTGACGTGGAAATAGACCGCAGGGGTACCGTCGCTTGCTGGCTGAAACTGGCTGTCGAGAGGCGGAGTAACCACCACGTCGGTACCGTTGCTGCTGATGGTGTAGCTGGTTCCCGGCAGAATTCCGTACCCGGCCACAAACAGGTAGACAGTCTGGCCTTGTGAAATTTCGGTTCCCGTACTCCCGGCGGAACAACTCAGTTGGGTCGCCGTGGTCTGGGTACACTGGCCGACGGCGAGAATCGAAAGGCCCGAGAGCGTGACGGTGGCGGAGGCGGACTTGGTATTGTCCGCCTGGCTGGTGGCCGTAACAGTGACCGTATCAATCGAGTTCAGCGGCTGGACGGTGATGTCGGCACCCGGGGTGTTGTTTCCAGATGTTACCTGACCCGCTTGTGGGGCGTTTTCCGGGGGCACCGAGGTGGCCGCCGGAGCGGTATAGAGCCCCGAACTCGATATGGAACCGATCTGAGTACTGCTGCTGTTGGCGTTGGACACTCTCCAGGAGACGGCGGTGTTGGTGGTCCCTGTAACCGTGGCCTTAAACTGCTGAGTGCTGCCATAGCCCACGGTCTGGCTGGTGGGCGAGATGGTGACACTCACGTTGGAAGGAGGCGGGTTAGACGAACTGCTACTGCTGCCGCCGCCGCATCCTGCCGCAGCAAGCACCAGGAGGACCATCACTCCGATCCCTGACCATCTGGCGTATCGCATAAGCTCTCCGTGATGTGGGGCTGGTAACTCTGCCATGCAAATCCACCATGTAACCCGAAGGCCGCTTTGCCGCGCCCCATTTCACCGTATTATATCGGACCTTTACATCGGCAGGGTCAGGGTGTCACCAATAACATTGGCACCTTTCACAGGGACCGGCCGGCAGGGCAATCTGAGATGCAGTGTTGCGGTCCAGATCATGCCCAGGAGTCATATGTGAGCGGCGAACCGCGTGCGCCAGTGCGCTGTCAACCGCGCTGAGGCCTGGAAATTGCTGCCCGAGAGGCTACATCGAGGCCGCCATTCCTCCGGTTCGTTTTTTTCGCCTTCGTTTGTTATCAACAAGATGCTCCGCTTTGTTTTTAGGTTCGTTTTTTCCACAGCTACGTATTTTCAACAACTTCTCCGCTTCGTTTTTGGGTTCGTTTCGGTTCGTTTTTGATAGCCTATCCTTTGTTTTCAATAACTTCTCCGGTTCGTTTTTAAAAAAACGTGTTTTTTTGTCCCACAATTGTAATGCCAAACTTTACGGCCGATTGTTTTCAACGGATTAAGGCAACATTAAAAGTCTGCCCAGACTGCTTTATTCTGCCCTTTTTTGCGCCCGCGCCACCCTCAAGAAGGCTATCATACTAGCCCACAAATGTCAAGCGCATTCCGCCGGGAGTTTCCTCAGTTTTGCCGGGCGTCGCCGCTGAGCCCGAATGGACGCGCGAATTCGAGTCCCCCACTCACCTGGTCTGGTCGCGGCCGCGGAGGCTCGGAACGCGGCTGTTGCCGAAAATAAAGTGCCTCGGTCCCGCCGCAGACCCTGCCGGCGTCCTGAATCGGAAGTTCGGCGCACAATGGGCGTGCCGGGCCGCGTCATTTCGGGGGCCGATGTTTTTCATCGGCGCGAGGAATCTGCTTTGATTTTCGGTCTTCGCGCCAAAAGCAGATTCCTCTCCCGCGCTGCGGGATCGGAATGACGTTCGGACCTATGCAACGAATTTATAACTCAGGAAAAAAGATGTGTATCGCCAGCTCAAAATGAAGCGCTTTTTCGGCTACACCTTTACTGTCCACGCTTGCCCGCTTTTGGAAATAATGATGATCTCCTGTGTTTTCTGTAGATAGACGAGAGGCCTCCTGAATTTTGAGGAATGTCCTAAAATCAACCGCTGAGTAGCAGGGGCTGAAAGCCCCATTTGGCTGGAATGGCCTGGTCCCGCAAGGCGGGATCGGAGCTGAAGCTCCGACCTCCTGGTAGCGCCGCCCCTCAGGGTGCGTGTATTGCCCTGAACCCCGGCGCTACTTGGCAGATCGGGATTTTACTGCAGTGTGGGAGTTTGCTCCCTCCCTAGAGGACCAGGGGGTCGGACCTTCAGGTCCGACAAAAAGCAGCAGGCCATCAGAACAGGCTTTAGCCGCTGAAGAGGAAAACACCCAAGTGATACTTCTGAACCGGGACCTCAGACGACTCTGACAAGCGGGCGCTCTGCTTCGCTCTAGCTCAGCAGTTTCATTTTCTCGGGGTCCCAGTGGACGACCTTCTTGCGGTCGTAGCTGAGGTTGCTGAGCAGGGCTGCGCCGGCGGCGCGAAATCCGAAGACAGGATCTTCCACCACCGGCTGGCGGGTGCGCACGGCGTTAAAGAAAGTGGTCATGTGGTCGTAGGTATCGTCGTAACCGTCCGGGGCGACATATTTCTCTTCGCCCATGGGGATGGGGCCCGTGGGGTGCGTGATGGGATACTTCTTGCGATACGCAGCCAGAAATTCTTTCTTCATGGCATCGGCAAAACTATTCACGGAGTAGCCGGGCTCTTTTGAGCGCGGCACCCGCACCAGGCCGACTCCGTCGTCGCCGATGGTCATGGTTCCCTCAGACCCGGTAAAGACCAGGCCCTGGCTTTCCGAGCCTCCATCAACGAAGTTGCAGCGCAGGCTCAGGTTGAAGCCCTCGGGGTAATCGAACAGTCCCAGCAGAACGTCGGGCACGTCGCGGCCGTCATTCCAGAAGCGAAGCCCCCCGGTAGCCATGGCGCGCGTGGGGCCGTTGACGCCGGTGACAAAGTGGGTGCCGCTGAACAGGTGCACAAACAGGTCTCCCGCCTGGCCCGAACCGTAGGCTTTCCACTTTCGCCATTGGAAAAAGTGTTCGGGGTTCCAGGGAATTTTGGGCGCGGTGCCGAGAAAGCGCGGCCAGTCGCAGGTGGTGGTGTTGGCGTCGAGCGGCACGGAATAATTCCAGGCGCCGATGGAGGAGTTGCGATCCCACCAGGCCGTCACCATGTTCAGTTTGCCGATGGCGCCCGAGGCCAGCAGGTCCTTCGCCTTTTTGTAAATCATGGAGCTGACGCGCTGGCTGCCCACCTGCAGGATGCGCCCGGTGCGCTGCGCCGTCTCGATGATTTTGGGCCCGTCGGAATAAAGGTGGATCATGGGCTTTTCAAGATAGACGTCTTTGCCGGCGTTCATGGCGTCGGTGGCCGCGCGCATGTGCCAGTGGTCAGGCGTGCCGATGATGACGGCGTCAATGTCCTTGCGGGCCAGGATTTCGGCATAGTCGCGGGTGGTCTGGATGTCGGCGCCCCAAAGTTCCTTGGCGTGGGTGAGCCGCCCGTCGTAGCAATCCGCCACGGCCCTCACCTTGACGCCCGGCACCTGCGCAGCCGTCTTGGCGTCCGATTGTCCGCGGCCGCCCGCGCCAATCAGGGCAATCTGCAGATGGTCGTTGGCCGCCACCGGCTTGGCCGGCCCGCCCTGCTCCGCGGCCATGGCGTGAACCTGTACGCCGCCTGAAAGGAATGTTCCCGCCGTCATCATGCCTCCCGTTTTCAAAAAGCTTCTGCGATTGACCTTTTCCGACATGGGCTTCCACCGCCTGAAGGATTGGACTGGCTGCCGCTCGGTACTCTACTGGAGAGAATCGCGTGCGTCAATGCTCAAAAAATTGAATTCTGCGATTTCGCGGCAGCGCAGGTGCGGAGGTTGGAGGCCGCTCCCAGGCAGGTTTTGTTGCACTGTTCTACAGGTCGGGTATTGTATACTCCTGGGCGATGCCCACGATCAGAGATCTTTCCGGTCCCTATAGAGTGTTCTTTTATAGCTTCGACTGCAACGAACCAGTGCATGTTCACGTGCAACGTGAGAAAATGGTATGTAAGTTCTGGCTGGAACCGGTCGAACTCGCTCGGAACAGTGGCTTCCCGGAACGGGAAATAAACATGATCCGACAGCTCATCGAATCAAATCTGAGCAAAATCAGGAAGGCTTGGAATGAGCACTGTAACCCTGACTGAACCCCGCATTGTGACGGTCGAAGTGACCGACCAAGCTATCGTCGCTCGCCTCGCAGACGGCCGGGTAGTAAGTGTGCCTTTAGAGTGGTCTTGGCGCCTTAAAGAAGCGACCCCGGCACAGCGAAAAAATTGGGAAATTATCGGAGACGGCCAGGGCGTTCATTGGCCTGATGTCGATGAGGATATCAGCGTCGAGGGTATGTTGAGGGGTGTGCCAGCAAGACGGTCTTCCCGAGTGCAGATCGCGCCAGGGCCTACGGAGCCCTGCCATAAGCAGGACGCTGCACCATCCTATTCGGAGTCGATGCGGCTCAGTCTGGGCCTCGACTTCGTCAGCGCCGACGAACCGGCACTTTTGGATGGGGTGCTTAATGCTTTTCCTCAGCACCTCCGACCTCGCGTGGACGCCAAGATCCTATGCTCCGGCTTGAACACGCCCCTGTTTGTGCTAGGGGTTACGGCTTTGGGGTGGGCCGGCAAAAGGGTCCTGACTCCCGCGCTGGACGAACTCGGCGTTTGTCTCCAGAATGCTGTCAGCGCATTCGTCGGCAGGCACCGACAACGACTGACCGGCATCCGCATAGACCTGAGGGGTGAGAACCTGGAAGTCGAGATCAAAATCGACATAGAAACCACGGCTCTTCTCGGATGGGCAGCCCCCAACAAAAGGCTTTCAGAATTGAGGCAGTTTCTAGTCGAGGCTTTGAAAGACCCTGTGGTTTCCGAGGCAGACAGACTTTTCGTTGCCTGGAACGGGCAATCCGAAGGCTGGGAGCTACAGCAGGTGTGGCCCCAAGACATGGATACCACGCGTATGTACTACCTTCGCGACGAAAACACAGGGACGTGGGTGGCCAAGCGGATTGGTTGAGGACATGGGAAATGCAATGAGAACACCACATCACAATACCATGAGCACGGGCTGCACTTTTACATATCCACAATAAGCGTCAATAGATGTGTAAAGGGAACAAGAACCTGCCAAGGACGTTGATGAAAACTAATACTGGTGGACCTTGACGACCGTGTCGCCGTTGAAGGTCACGAAAAGAACGTGGGGAGGGAGGCCGTAGAGCCAGTCTTCCGTCTCTTCGCCGTTGGGCTTGGTTTCGCGCACTTTGCGGAAGGGCGTGCCCTTGGCGGAGAGCACGGCGTCTTTATCCATGCCCACCAGCACCTGATGGTTCTTGATGGCCTGCTTGAACTTCACAGGCAATTGGGGCGAGTAGAGTTCCGTGGGCAACTGGCGATGGAAATCGAGCGCCACGCTCAGCAGTTTCTTGGCCTGCTCCACGCTCACGTCCGGAACTTTTTCTCCCTTAAAACTAAGAGTGATATAGGACCCGTAAGCAATGGGATTCTGCCGCTGCTGCGAATCGAGAGGCTGAATCATGTCGCCGCCACCCATGCCGATTTGAATATGCTGGTACCACTTCTTGTGGCTTCTGCCGTTGTTGATAACAAAAATAATCGCGTGGTCTTTGAAGTTTATCTTCGTAATTTCAACCGGTATCCCCGGCTGGATCGCGGGGCCGTTCGAACGGAGTTCTTCCTCCACCCGTGCCCGGTCAACCTGTCCCTTGTCATTGATAAACAGGCCGTGCTTTCCGCGCGGCAGCGTCATCTTGGCCACAGCAATTTCGCGGTCCAGCCCCCGGATCAGCAGGATGCGCCCCAACTGGTCGAGTTGCTGCTCCTTGGCAAATAAACCCGCCGGGCCTGCCAGCAGGATCGCGGCAGCAACCGCCAGCAAGGCGCACCATCCGCCCCGGGACCAGCTTTGTGGGTTTCGTGTGAAGGAAGGTGATTCATTCTGGAGCAGGGGAGTTGCGGGTGGTGAATGGTGACGGAAATACTGACGATAACTCATACCCTTGCCCACGCCCCAGCGCGTCCGTCGCGCCGTTTCTAGCGTTTCCCGGTGGGGACGCCATCAGACTGAAAGAGGGGAAGTGCAGTTGCCTTTTCGTTTCTTCGACCGAGCCCCAGTTGGTGCATCTCGCTGGTCGTATCAATGCGTTTGGAAACGAAAAAGTAAGCCGTTCCCGCCGCGATTACGCCTAGGCATAGAATACTACCTTCCGGGCCATATGCGCCACCGGAAAGCCAAAGCGGTCCGTAGATTTTTGCCCGCAGAATTCCATGCGGGAAAGCCATCCCGCTGACGGGCATTCCCAGGACGTATCCCTGGACAAAATTCCAGGCGAAATGGATTCCCAGAGGGAGCCAGAGGGCGCGGGTACGCAGGTAACAGACGGCCAGCAAAACCCCCACCAAAGCGGTGTTTAACGTGGAGATCCAATTCTGGAACGGGTTCCGCAAATGAGCGGCGCCGAACAAAGCCGAGACCACGACCACGGCAACCACCGGCCCTGCCACCTCTACCAGGCGCTGGAAGGGATAGCCTCGAAAGATCAGCTCTTCGTCGGCAGCCGCCGCCATCAGCATTAGAAACAACAATGTTCCGGCCACAAAGGTCCGTCCCGCCGGGCCCGGAGCCAGCGAGAACCGGGCAAACCCCAGCAGGCTCTCGGCGCCGGCAACGGCCAGGATCATGACGGTCCCGGCGATCAGGCCGGTCGCAAGCTCCGTTTTCCATCGGGGGAGGAAGGCGAACCCCACAGAACCCAGCGGGCGTCCATCAAGAAGATGCGTGAGAGCCCAGTAAAAGCCCAGCAGCAGTGGCAGCATCAGCAGGCTAAACCAGAGCAGCAGCGACAGCCTGCCGGGCAGCCACCGGAAGGTTACGGACAGGCGGATCGCCAGAATGCCTGCGACCGTGGCGAGAACCAGTATCCCCGCAACGGAAACCAGCAGCCCGATGGCAGGGCGTGGGCGCGCATCTTCA
This sequence comes from Acidobacteriota bacterium, assembly GCA_021789565.1. The sequence continues at coordinate 3,420 of JAJYJL010000068.1, read as the reverse complement.
AGAGAAGGCATTTCCAACATCGTCATCTCCGAAATCCGCTGCACGGCAGGCGGACTGCTCCGAGCGCAGGGGCACACAAAGGCTCCCGAAGGCCCCAGCCACCGGCACAAGGTTGCGCCGTTGGCACCTATTCTCGTTATTTTGGCCGCCGGAAGCAATGGCCATCTTGCTTTGCTGCCATGAAGGTGCTTTAATGGGCCGCCTGACCGCTGCCGGGAGGTTCTATGAAGAAACGGATGCCATCCTTCTTTTTCCTGCTGCTGGGGGCAGGTATCATTTTTTCTACCGGAATGCTGCCGGCCAGGACCCGCCGGTCGAAAGCAAAAGATCTCTCTGCCGCACTCGCCCCCACGCCCCCCATGGGATGGAACAGCTACGACAGCTACGGCGGGGATGTGAACGAACAGCAGGTGAAAGCCAACGCCCGGTACATGGCGGACCACCTGGCCATCTATGGCTGGAAGTACGTGGTGGTGGATTACTACTGGTACTATCCCGCCGGCCAGGTCGAGGGCGCGCCCGCCATGGACGAGTATGGCCGTCTGCTGCCCGCGACCAATCGCTTCCCTTCCGCGGCAGACGGGCAGGGATTCAAGCCTCTTGCCGATTACGTCCATTCGCTCGGTTTGAAGTTCGGAATTCACATCATGCGCGGCATACCGCGCGCAGCCGTCGAACAGAATCTCCCTATTCTCGGGACCGATGCCCACGCCAAAGACATTGCCAACCTGCTGAACAGTTGTTCCTGGTCGGATGCCATGTACGGAGTGGATGTGTCAAAGGCGGCCGGCAAGGCCTACTACGATTCCCTGGCTAAACTTTACGCTTCGTGGGGCGTGGACTTCATAAAAGCGGACGATATGAGCAGCGCCAGCGACCCTTACGGCGAGGTCTACCACGGGCCGGAGATCGAGGCGCTGCGGAACGCCATGACCCGTTCCGGCAGGCCCATGGTGTTGAGCCTCTCCCCCGGCCCGACGCCGCTGTGCGAGGCCGAAAACGTGGAAAAGTATTCGCAGATGTGGCGCATCTCGAACGACATGTGGGACAACTGGCCGGAACTCCGCAACCAGTTCGGATACTGCCGCCTGTGGGCGCCCCACATCGGGCCCAACCACTGGCCGGATGCTGACATGCTGCCTCTCGGCCTGCTGCGTCTTCGGGGATTCAAAGATGGTCCGCGCCTCAGCCGCCTGACCCATGACGAGCAGATCACCCTGATGACCCTCTGGTCGATCTTCCGCTCGCCTCTGATGATGGGCGGCGACCTGCCCACCCTTGATCCCTTCACCCTCTCGCTGCTGACCAACCAGGAAGTTCTTGCCGTGGATCAATACAGTTCCGGCAATCATCTGCTGTTTACGCGCGGCAACCAGATCGCGTGGGTTGCCGACGCCCCCCGAACCAGGCAGAAATACGTCGCACTGTTCAACCTGGGCGATGCTCCTGAGGAGGTCACGGTTTCGTGGCGTAAGTTGGGGATAGCTGGAAAAGTTCCCGTTCGCGATTTGTGGAAAAAGGAAAACCTGGGCGATTATGGCGGCCAATTTTCAGCCCAAATCGCTGCGCACGGCGCAGGCCTCTACCGAATCGGCAGAAGGTAACGAATCGATTGAGGATTTCACGGTTCGCCCGGGGGCCGGCAAACGAGACGGAAGGTGTAAACTTAGTCTATTCACAGTTGCAGACAGGAAGTTTGGCCAAGCATCCAAGTTAGAAAACGAACCCCGAGTAAAGCTCAAAAATGCTGCTCAGACTCTATCAGTGGTTGCCACCGGACGGCGTCAAAATCGTGCTCGTGCTCTTCCTGGCCTTCCTGATTGGACTCGAACGGGAGGAACACAAGAAGCAGATTGAAAATTATTCTTTTGGTGGAGTCCGGACTTTTCCACTGATCGGGTTGATCGCGTATGCGCTGGGCGTGATGGCCCAGGGCAACCTGCTGCCGGTCACACTGGGATTTGTGGTGATTGCGGGTTTTCTGTTGCTTTCGTACTGGCGAAAGCTCACCAACACTCCCACGGCCGGCGTGACCACGGAGATGTCGGGGCTAGCCACCTACCTGGTGGGCGCCCTGGTCTACTACGACCACTTCTGGATTGCCACCACCCTGGCCGTGGCCAGCGCCTTGCTGCTGGAGTTGAAGGCTGCGCTCGATGGCCTCACCCGGCGCATCTCATCGGGAGAAATCCTGACCTTCACCAAATTTCTGCTGCTGAGCGTGGTCATTCTGCCGGCCCTGCCGGACAAAGCGTTTGGAACATACCACATCAACCCGTTCAAGACCTGGCTGGTGGTGGTGGCGGTCAGCGCCATATCCTACGGCAGTTACGTTCTGCAGCGGCTGACGCGGGGGCACGGCGGCGTCATCCTCTCCGCCATCCTCGGCGGGGCTTATTCATCCACCCTCACCACCGTGGTCCTTTCCAAACGGGCCGTTCAGGGTGAGCACCGGCACCTCTTCGCCGGCGGCATCTTGATGGCCTCCGGCATCATGTATCTGCGGCTGGTGGTTCTGCTGGGTCTATTCAATCATGCCTTGATGGCCGCCCTTGCCCCTTCTTTCCTGCTTCTGGCTGCGATGGCGAGCGGGACGGGCTGGCTCTGGTCCCGCAGAAAGGACGCCGGTACGGATGAGGTGAAACGGGAGTTCGAACCGAAAAATCCACTGGAACTGGGAGCCGCGTTTCTCTTCGCGATCCTGTTCCTGGCCATGCTGGTAGCCACGCGACTGGCCATTGCGCACCTGGGCGCCGGCGGGGTCTACGGCCTGGCCGCCATTACGGGAGTGACGGACGTGGATCCGTTCATCATGAGCATGACCCAGTCGGCCGGTACGCTGACACCCTTGCAGGTGGCGGCGGCCAGCATTCTGATTGCGGCGGCCAGCAACAATATGGTGAAAGGGGTTTACGCGCGCTTCTTTGCTGACCGCGAGACCGGCACCGAAAGTCTGTGGCTTCTCGCCGGCCTGGGAGTGCTGGGTCTGGCGCCTCTCCTCTGGGTGCTATAACTCCCTCCCCCGGGCTGCCGCCCCCGGCTTCACTTCTTTTCGTGCAAAGCTTTCTCGATGGCGGCTTCGGCCACGGGCGCCAGCAGGGCAAAGCCCCGGTCATTCGGGTGCAAGCCGTCATTCGAGTAGCCGTTTTTCAGCATTCCCTTGCTGTCCACCAGGGCCGAGTAATAATCAGCAAAGGTGGCATGGACCTCTGCAGCATAACTCTTGATCCAGGCGTTCAGTTCGAGGATTTGCGCGGGAGGGCGTCCCACGGTCTGAGGATGGGCCGTATAGTCGCTGACCGGCGTCAGCGAGCAGAGAATCACCTTGATGTGGTGCATCTGCGCAAGCTCTGTGATGGCCCTGTAATTTTCCTCGATCATCTTTGCCGTTTCAGGTCCTGTGTTGCGGGCAATGTCATT
>JAJYJL010001037.1 GCA_021789565.1 Acidobacteriota bacterium | reverse complement strand
CGTTGATGACGAACAGGCGGCACTGGTTGAACCGCTTTCCGTGGCGGTCCACGTAGTCCGGACTTCCGGTTTCGCTGCCGGTGACACCGCGCTCGTTACAGGTGCGGGCCCGATTGGGAACCTGATCGCGCAGGTGCTCAAAGCTGGGAGCGCGCGACGGGTGCTGGTGTCGGAAGCGAAACCGTTCCGGCGGGAACTGGCGGAGCGAATGGGTTTCCCTGTTGTTAATCCATTAGAGACGAAACCTGTTGAATTGATTCGGCAGTTAACGGGCGAAGGCTTCGTGGACCATGTGTTCGAAGCGACTGGGGCAACTGCTGCTTATCGCGACGCTGTCCAGACCTGCAAAGTGCGGGGCCACATCACGCTCGTCGGACTTCCGAAGCTGCCGCCGGAGGTGGACGTGCTCAATCTGGTATTCAAGGAGATTCGAACTTCCGGCGCGCGCGTCTACACCCCGAAAGATTTTCTTGTCGCCATCTCGCTGCTGGAACAAGGCGCCATTGATGTGAAGAGCGTTGTTACGGACCGCCTGCCTCTCAGGGACATCGAAGAGGGCCTGAGGAAGATGCACGACCCGGACCGCAGTCTCAAGATTCTGTTCAATCTTTGACTGCAGGTAAACCGGAACCAGAGCAGGCCTAGCCAGGCAAACAACTTTTCATGGGCAACCTTGCTCCGCCGACTCTTCTCCCAAAGCGAGGGTTTCGAGCGGTCAGACTCCTACATTGTAGCGTCGTCGATGCTCTCGAACGTAGAGACCGCTGACGGTTGGTTCGGAGTCGCACTCCGCCTCAATTACGGTCACAGGATCGTCGGGAGCTTTAATGGGAAGTCCGGTAAATTGAATGGAAATATCGTCCTGCCGGAAGTTTACCTTTTTGCCTGAAGCGAACAACCGCGCCGATTGTACCTGGGCCCGCAAACCTCCCACGGCGACCACCGACTGCGGTTGGAAGAAGGACAACGAGTTCGCCGCTGGGGTCTCGCCGGGCCAAAAGTGCACATGGATGTAGAGAGTGTTTCCTTTCCGTGTGAAATTCGCGTTGGTGGTTCCCTTCGCATTACAGCGCTCGGATTCGTAGATGGTCGGACCGTTCTTGTCCATCCATTTGCCCACAGCGTCGAGCGTGCTGACCTCTTCTTGCGGTACTGAGCCATCAGGTTTGGGGCCAATGTTCAGCAGGTAGTTTCCACCGCCGTTGGCACAGGTAACGAGATTGCGCACAATGGTCCTGGCAGACTTGAAGTCATCATCGGCCTTCTGGTAGCCCCAACTGTCGTTCATGGTCATGCAGGTTTCCCAGGCCCGGTCTTTTTCCGAGGCGCGGATATGCTGCTCGGGGGTCGAGAAATCTCCTGGAACTCCGTTGCGATTATTCACAATGATGTCCGGTTGCAGTTTGAACACCATGTCATTCATCTCTTGCGACTTCCATTGCTCGGCAGTCAGCGGCCAGTCAACGTCATACCAGAGAACGTCAATCTTGCCGTAGTTCGTCATCAATTCGCGGATCAGTCCGTGCGTGTAAGCCACAAAACGCTGGCGCGCGGCTTCGTCCGTGGCGCAGCGCGCGCCGTCCGGATGGTGCCAGTCCATCAGCGAATAATAGAAGCCGACTCGCAATCCTTCCGCACGGGCGGCCTCGACATATTCCTTCACCAGGTCGCGCCCGCAAGCCTGTTTTGGAGCACAGTAATCTGTTAGCTTGCTGTCGAACAGGCAGAATCCCTCATGGTGTTTCGTCGTCATCACCATGTATTTCTGCCCAGCCCGCCTGGCCAGTTTCGCCCAGTCCCGGGCGGCGTTGGGCTTGGGAGTGAAGTGCTTTGCCAGCAACTGATATTGCGGGATAGGAATGCCTTCTTTCTCCATAGCCCATTCATGCTGGCCGATCACGCTGTAAAGCCCCCAGTGGATGAACATCCCGAATTTCGCCGCGTGCCACCACTTCATGCGGCGCTCGCGATCAGCCACCGCGGCTGGCGGCTCACCTGGCTCTTCGGTTTGCGCCTGCTTGGGCGCCTGTCCCGAGGTGCATGCCGCGGCCGCGCCGGCCGCAGCCACAGCGCCTCCGGCTCCCATCAGCTTCAGGTAATCCCGTCTTGTCATTCGATTTTCCTGCATGGACCTTCTCCTTCCCGGTAAGTAAGTCGCTTGGCGATATGAGCGCCCGTTCTCGTTTCCGACTAAAGCCCGCGAAAAAATGTTCAGGGCTACAATTGCGCCAGCGATCTTATCGCAAAAACTTCCGCCAAGATACCCGGAAAATACACTGGCGTCTTCTTTCAGAGGTCTGCCGTTAATCATTTTCTCTTTCCCCGAGCGGCCGCAGACTTCCTTTCTGGCCGTTCAGCAGATAAGCTTCAAGTGAATGAGTCCACAGCGGCCACAAAAAATCCGCCTTGATCGGCTCCTGGTGGAGCGTGGTCTTGCAGAGTCGCGCCAGAAAGCCCAGGCAATGGTTCTTGCCGGACAGGTGATGGTGGACGAGCAGAAGATTGAAAAATGCGGAGCATCCGTAAGCGCTGAGGCGCACCTGCGGATCCTGGGTGGGCTCCTCCGGTATGTCAGCCGTGCGGGGTTGAAACTTGAGGGGGCGCTCAACTATTTTGGCGTCGATCCCAAGGGCAAAATCTGTCTCGATATTGGCGCGTCAACCGGTGGGTTTACGGACTGCCTGCTCCAGCGCGGCGCCGCGAGGGT
>JAJYJL010000067.1 GCA_021789565.1 Acidobacteriota bacterium | reverse complement strand
TAATGTCCAGGCAAACGTCCAGGCCGATCAGGTCGGCAAGCTCCAGCGGCCCCATCGGATGGTTCATGCCCACCTTCATCACGCCGTCCACCCCTTCCGGAGCCGCCACGCCTTCCATCACGGCATAAATGGCCTCATTGATCATAGGCATCAGCAGCCGGTTTGAAACAAACCCCGGAAAATCTTTTGCGCGTATGGGCGTCTTGCCCACCGAGGTTGCGATCTGCTCGGCCGCGGCGATTGTTTCTTCCGCGGTGTCCAGCCCGGGAACCACTTCCACCAGCTTCATCACCGGCACGGGATTGAAAAAGTGGAGGCCTACAAACTGCGCCGGGCGCCCGGTCGCGCCTGCAAGGCGCGTGATGGAAATGGAAGAAGTGTTGCTGGCAAAAAGCGCTTGCGGACGGCAAATTTCATCAAGCGCGCGGAACACCGCCGCCTTCACCTCAAACTTCTCGGTGACCGCCTCAATCACGATGTCCGCGGAAGCCAGATCAGAAAGTCCGACTGTTGTTTTCAACCGGCTTTCGGCCCGCTGCTTTTCTTCGGCTGTCAGCCGGCCCTTCTCAACGTCGCGGCCAAGCCCGCGTAAAATCTTTTCCGCCCCGCACCCCACCAACTCCTGCGAGGTATCGTGCAAAACCACCGAATACCCGCTGCGCACCAGCACCTGGGCGATGCCGTGGCCCATGGTCCCGGCGCCCACCACTCCGGCCAGGCGGATGTTCAAGACCTTCCCCCCGCCTGCCCCGTTTCCCTTTCCACGGCCAGCGCCACGGCGTTTCCGCCGCCCAGGCAGAGCGCGGCAATTCCACGCCGCACGTCGCGGCGTTGCATTTCGTAGAGCAAATCCACCAGAATGCGCGTGCCCGAGGCGCCGATGGGGTGCCCCAGCGCCACCGCGCCGCCGTTCACGTTGGTCTTTTGCGGATCGAGACCCAGTTGCTCGATGACGGCCACGGCCTGCACGGCGAAAGCCTCGTTCAGTTCCACCAGGTCAACGTCTTCAATCTTCCAGCCGGTTTTTTCCAGCAGCGATTGCACGGCGCTCACCGGAGCCATCATCACCCAGCGCGGCTCAACCCCGCTGACCGACTGCGCCACAATCCGCGCCAGGGGCTTTTTGCCCAGCTTCTGAGCGGTTTCAAGCGAGGTCACCACTGTCGCGGCGGCGCCGTCGCTGGTTCCCGGAGCGTTGCCCGCCGTCACCGTTCCGTCATTCTTGAAAACCGGTTTCAGCTTCGCCAGTTTTTCCAGCGAGGTATCTTCGCGCGGCGATTCGTCGACGGCAAATTCCCGCGTCTCGCCCTTTTTTACCGGCACGGTGACCGGAACAATCTGCTCTTTCAGCTTGCCGCTTTTGATGGCCGCGATGGCGCGCCGGTGGCTTTCCAGAGCGTACTGGTCCTGGCGCTGGCGCGAGACGTGATATTTTTCCGCCACCAGCTCGCCGGTCATGCCCATGTGGAAATCTTCGTAGGCGTCCCACAGGCCGTCGTGCACCATGGAATCGACCAGCGTCTTGTCGCCCAGGCGCAGGCCCTGGCGGGCTCCGGGCAATAGATACGGGCAGTTGCTCATGGATTCCATGCCGCCCGCCACCACCACATCGCTGTTCCCCGTCGCGATGCCCTGGGCGGCCAGCGCCACAGCCTTCAGGCCCGATCCGCACACCTTGTTGATGGTCATCGCCGCCACGCGCGGATCAAGGCCGCCGCCCAGCCCCGCCTGGCGCGCAGGGTTCTGGCCCAGGCCCGCCGAAACCACGTTGCCCATGATCACTTCGTCCACACGGGACGGTTCGATTTGCGCCCGCCGCACCACTTCCCGCACCACGCAGACGCCAAGTTCCACCGCGGAAAGGGCGGAAAGTGAACCTTGAAACTTGCCGATCGGAGTGCGGACCGCGGCAATAATTACCGCTTCTCGCATAACTGACTTCAGATTATGTCGCCGCTATGGGGTGAAGTCAAGGAAACGACCGTGGCCACGATGGGGTGTGTTGGCTTCAAAGGTTCTCTTGCTGAGGCCGCGAGCTGCCGATACTATTACCAATGATGGCGCAGATAGAGTTAGAATATCCTGGGATTGACGATCCAATGGCCACTTTACTGATGCCTGAACGTCCGAGAGCGAGGGACTACGATCCCATTCCATCGGTATGGGACGGTGAGGATGCTGAGCTGCTCGAACGGATGTTGGCGCTCTATCCTCGCAAGCGTCCCCGTAGGATACTGGATGCTACCGTAAACGGCGGTCGATTTTGGCGGGGAAGCAAGCGCCGTGTCATCGGAATCGACGTCGAAGCCAAGCATAAACCGTCCGTTGTAGCTGACAACACAGCCACACCATTCAGAGATGGACTCTTTGACGTTGTGGTTTATGATCCTCCACACATCCCTAACCAGGGACGTGATAAGCAGAAAGATTTTCATTACCGGTTCGGGTTAGGCGGGAAATCACCAAAAGAAAATGGCTACACCTTTGCTCACACCTATCCGCCCTTTGTTAAGGAAGCCTACCGCATCTTGGAGGACGAGGGCATCCTATTTTGCAAGATTGCTGACTACGTCCACCACCACCGGTACCAATGGGCCCACGTAGAGTTGGTTCAGTCGGCTAGAGATGAGGGTTTCCAGCCATGCGACTGCATCGTCAAGATTCGTAAGGGTCCGATCATTGATCCTAAGTGGAAGGTTGCCCACCACAGCCGCCGTCAGCATTGTTACTGGCTCGTGTTTCGGAAATCCAAAAAGTGTGAATAAGCCCTATCGACGGACTTCCCAAGCCTCCAATACAACGCAGTGTCCGATGCCGAGGCTTCTTACTGAGCATTTCCCGTCTGAAGCATCGAAATGAACTCGGAAAATCTTTTCACCTTCCTCAGTGACATCGGCTCCGAGGCTTTGCCTGCCTCTTCGGTGACCGACCGGTTCCAACTTCGCAATAGAGATCAGTCGAAGTGCCTCAACCGGAATCTCGACAAGCTGGTATTGAACGGCCTTGGGATTCCACACAGCGCGAAACATCAGGATGACATCGTACCTATGAAGGTGCTCCATCACCCGCTCAACAAGGACGCGCGCTTCCCATGGTTCGCGCTCAGTTGTGCAAAGTTTCGTGATCGTAATCCGATCCAGCTTTGTGCTGTCGCCGGTTTCAGTCTTGAGCGAGATCCTCGCGTTCTCTACTAACAAGTCGTGACGGGGCTGATTTCTACCACCCGGCTCGATGACCTCCACCGGCTTCCTAATTCTCTTAAATGCCTCTTCAACCAGGGCCTCGAAGTAGATTCCCTGAGGCGGAGTTCGTGGGTAGATAGTTTGGTGGATACCAATCAACCCTCGAAGAGTAACGATAAAGTCCGCCGTGAAGATGTGGGGGTGGCCTGTCGGCATTACCGCCGCATTGTATCAAGCCACAACCAAGGGGAGAAGCAAAAAGCGTGTCCGCCGAGGCTGGCAATTTCTAGCGATTTGGGGATTCTGCGCCGTTATTTCGACGACCCGGGCGTTCGCACGACATTTCGGCGCCGTAGGCGATGCAGGCGAGAATGTCGGCTTCTTCCAGTCCGGGATACTCCTGGAGAATTTCGCTGGCCGGCATCCCACTGGCCAGCAGGTCAAGAATCAGAGACACCCAGAGGCGATGTCCCCGAACGCACGGCTTTCCGAAACAGACGTTGGGATTGATCGCGATTCTCGAAAGCAGTTCTTCCCGCGTCATGGCTTGGTGAACCGCATGTTCTGCGCTTCTCTCCACACAAGATAGCACACGCAGCACGGGCGGAATGCCAGACCGGCGAACGGGTGGTGACTCAGTTAGGTTCCTGTTTTGTGGCACGGCCATCTTGGCCGTGACTCTTGAAAACATCACGGGCGAGGACGCCCGTGCCACAATTCAAACTGAGTCACGACCGGCGCACAACGCCGCGCTGCTTGCGATGGGTGTAGTCGACGAACTTTCGGGGAAGCAAAGGATTCGTGCGTTTCTCTGTCTGCGGCTTTACTGCGGGAATTAGCTGGTGGTCAAAGCAGAGGCGCGGGGGTTTTGCCGGAATTCCAGCATCGCCACCCGCACCTCCGCCGCTTCATTTACCGCCGGCTGTGGCCGGGGTTGTTATGGCCGTTTCCACCCTCTTGCTTGCCCTGGTTCGGAGGATGGGCTTGCTGTTGCTGTGCGCCGCGGCCTTCATTCTGGCGCGCTTGCGGCGGACGGGATTCCCGCTGGTTGTTGCGGTTCACCTGCGGCTCGTTCCTCTGCTGTGGCGGAGCGGGCCGTTGCATTCGCTGATTAGGCTGGACGGTGTTCCGCTGGTTGTTGCGGTTCACCTGCGGCTCATTCCTCTGTTGTGGCGGAGCGGACCGTTCCATTCGCTGATTAGGCTGGACGGTGTTCCGCTGGTTGTTCCGGTTCACCTGCGGCTCATACCGCTGCTGTGGCGGAGCGGACCGTTGCATTCGCTGATTAGGTGTTGCCTGCCGCGTGGCATTGCCTTGCTGACGCCGCTCAACCGGTGCGGGTGCCTGCCGCACGGTTCCATGGACGCTCCTCACCTGGCGAGGCGGTTCTTTGTAAGGAGCTCCCGCGCGGGTTGCACGCACAACGCCGCTGCCCCGGAACTCTCCCGGCCGGGCCGTGGCGGCAACTTCCGGACGTCCGTGGTTTTCGCGCGCCCGTTGTGCCGGGTTGGAGCGGGCCCACCGTTCCTGCTCCATTTGCCGGCTGTCAGCCCCGAGGCGCCGCGTTCTTTCCGCCATGAGCTCTCGGGATGTGGGACGGGCATTGATTCCGCCCTGGCCGCCGTTATAGCTGATGCGGGAGCCTCTGTTCTCAACCACTCTCTGGTTGTAGACGTTCACAATGTTGACGTTGGTGATGCGGTTGACTTCGCGGTTGTAGTAGAACCTGTCGCCGCGCCACTGTCCACCGTAGTAGCCATAGCCGTTGTAGCCATAACCATAGTCGATGCCTCCATAGAAGCCGACGGCGGTGCCCCAGTAACCCGGGTACCACATGTAGCCGCTGTTATCCCAGCCCCAGTAGCCCGGGGTCCACATGGCGCCGATAAAAGGCGCCGGCACCCAGGTGCCCGGCACCCAGTAGTAACCATAGGCCGGGTCCCAGGCCCAGTAGCCGGGTGTCCAGAAGTAACCGGGACCCGGGCAATACGGCTGCTCGTAAATCGGTAAGGCCGGCGGCCCGAAGCTGACAAAAATGCTCACCGAAGCGGAAGCCGGGGTCGGTGCCGTCATCGTCGCCAGCATCAGCAGCAGCGATCCCAGCAGGCACGAAACGATCGACCGGCGTGTCCACTTGCCGCTCCCCTTCAGGGTCCCGCTTGCGCGGTCTGCCGCCGCTTCCTGCGTGCTGTGGTTGCAGATCAATGTTTCTTCCGAGGGCCCGTACCCGTCACCACTGTTGTTGATCATCTCTTCTTTCATTGAAGCACCTCCTTCGGCACTTTGGTTGCCGAGGTGTCCTCCCATCAGCCGGGCACCCTTCTGAGATTCTGTGAACCGTACGGGCACCTTGCCTATTCCACCATAGTAGACGCTCCTGCCCCGCCCGAAGTTTCGCCGGCCTGCTGCAACTGTGTAAAGGGGAGGTAAAATCCTCGAATGCCGGTTCGTAACTAACAGGTGCCCCGAAATTTAGCCGGCCCGTGGGATTCTTCCAGCGCGCGGGTGAAATGCCGGAACTCCGGCATCGCCACCCGCGTTGCTGCGCTCGCGCGTTCTAGTGGCGGCCGCCGTGGCCGTGGCCATTGTCGCCGCCGCCGTGGCCGTTGCCGCCGCCGCGTGTTTCCGGGCGGGAAAAATTGCCACGCTGCTGCGGCGCGGGGCGGCTTTCAACCCGCCGCATTTCCTGCGGGCGGTACTGGCGCTGCGGGCGCTCGAAGGAGCGCTGCGGGCTGTTCCGGTACATGGGCTGCCGGTTCACCCGCTCGACCGGGGCACGGTTTTGCTGGCGTTGCCAATTGGGTTGTGCGGAGCGCTGGGGGCCAAATGAACGAAATCCCCTGTCATTGTTGCCCCGTTGCGGAGCAGAACGCGAAAACTCGCGCCCGCCACGCGCCCTTTCAACCGGCGCCCGATACGGAGCGCTTGCGCGCTCAGCGCGAACGACGCCATTGCCCCGGAACTCTCCAGGGCGCCTCGTCGCTGCGATGGCAGGGCGCCCGTGGTTTTCGCGTGCGCGCAGCGCGGGATCTCTGCGCGCAAACCGTTCCTGCCGCAACTGCTGGCTGGAGGGCCCAAAGCGCCGGCCCCTCTCCGCAGCCATTTGCTCGCGTGTGGGCCGGGCTTCGATTCCGCCGGGGCCGCCGTTGTAGCTGACGCGCCGGCTGTCGTAGTAGTTGCTCACGTTCCGGTAGTAGACGTTCGTGAAATTCCGGCCTTCGATTCGGTTCACATCACGGTTGTAATAGAACCGGTCGTGGTCCCAGTATCCGCCGTAGTAGCCGTAACCGGTGTAGCCAAAACCATAATTGATGCCGCCGTAGAAGCCCACCGAGAACCCCCAGTAGCCCGGGTACCAGCGATAGCCATCGTCGTCATCGTCATAGCCCCAGTAGCCCGGCGTCCACATGGCGCCGATAAAGGGCGCAGGCACCCAGGTGCCCGGCACCCAGTAGTAGCCGTAGGCGGGGTCCCAGGCCCAGTATCCCGGCGTCCAGATATAGCCCGGAGCCGGACAGGGCGGCTGTACATAAACAGGCAGCGCCGGCGGGCCGAAATTGACGAAGACACCCACGCTCACCCGCGCGTATGACGGTGTGGGAGCCGCAACCATCGCCAGCATCAGCAGCAGCGTCCCTGTCAGGCCGGCAACGAGCGACCGCCTGAGCGCCTGCTTTGTGCTTTGGGGTTGGACTTTTTCCAGCTTTTCATCTCTCATCAGAGTACCTCCGGCCTGTTGGCGCTGCCCATCGCGCAAGAATCCAACCTTACTTATGGCAAGCGCCTCTCCAATCGCCCAGCTTTCCAGCAACCAACTGATTCTACAACTGATAAAACCAACCAAGGCGGGTGAGGCAGGCCCAGCCAACCTGAAAAATTCTCTACAGTAGGTAAATCTTACCGGCCTGCAAGGCTTTCAAAAAGAATGGTTTGTTACGGAGTTATTGACTTTGCAGAGCTCCCGCGGTTTTGCAGCGAGGGCCTTTACGGCCCGCGGCGCTTCCTATCGCAGCTCTCGCGACAGAGCCAGGAACCGCAAGCACAAGGGCCTGTGCTACGACCTCAAATCTCAGGGCCGGAATTCATGTTGCCGTCCCAGCCCAACAGTGGTATACAGGCAGGGAGCACGGCGCCCCCAGGAGTCACGTTTTTTGACTTTCGAGTTTCTTTGAGCTCGCCCCGGGTCAGGGTCTTTGTGGCAGGGAAGGGAAACCGCGCCTGCGGTTTCCCTTCCCTTAATCTCCTGGAGGCCGGACGCTCCTCCCAACCCTTGATTGCCACCCGGGCGTTGCTTGGGTAGGCAGGGCAGAGCCTTCCCCTTCAAAACCTGCTTTTCGTAGGGGAGCCCTCTGGGCTCCCGCTGCTTTTGTTGTGCACCAAAACGGGAGGGCGGAGCCCTCCCCTACAAGGCGCAACTCAGAACGCCTGCCATTGGGCGCTCGATTTGAAAACGTTCACGCCGTGGCCGGTGTCGTTGTTCTTGAATGACAGGGCATAGAGCTCGCCGTGGCTGAAGGCGGCCTCGAGAGTGTGCTTCGTCCCGATCCACCCCAGGTGGACACCGCCGGCATAATCGGTGCTGCTGGTGTCGGGCCCGCCCAGCGCCTGCTGCACGTCCTGGATGTCCGGCGTGCTCTTCAGGCTCTGGGGATGTGTTGTGCCGATGCCCGGCGCTTCCACGGTGCGGCTGGAATCCTCCGCCACCATGGAATTAAAAAAATCCTGGATGCGGCTTTCGCGCCGGGCCAGTTGCTCGGCCTCATGCGCCTTCTCCAGCTTTGGCGCGTAAACCTTGACGTACGCAAACACTCCCGCCACAACCACCAGAAACACAATCTGGATCACAATCACGCGCGTCGGGATCTTGCCGGAATCAGAATGGATCAAAGTGGAATTCCTCCGCCTGTAGCGCGGGCCTTCACCGCCCGCGGTCTTTTCTGGTTTTCGTAGGGGAGCCCTCCGGGCTCCCGCGATTCATTTTGGCAACTGGCGTGGAAATGCCCGATTCCACCTGCCAGGCATCTCATTGAATTTTGCGAAAAACGGCGGGAGGGCTGAGCCCTCCCCTACACCATCCCGTAGGCGAGCCCTCCGGGCTCCCGCTGCGTTTGTTGTACATCTGTTTTTCGTAGGGGAGCCCTTTGGGCTCCCGCTGTATTTGCTGTGCATCAAAACACGGGAGGGCAGAGCCCTCCCCTACAAAGGAAGCAAGAACCGCAGGCCTGCGCTACGAACGAACTTTTTCCGATGTCCGCCCGGCGATCCAATTCAGGATGCCGAGTGCCGGGACCCAGTAGGGGAAAATTCCGTAGAGCGTGTCGCTCACGGAATGCGAATGACGATCAATGGCCAGGAATGTGTTGATGCAAAAGAGCAGCGTCAAGATCGCCGCCAGCCATCCTGCCGCCGAAACCGGCAGGTAAATCCATCCCCAGGTTTTGAACCAGATTCGTTTCATCGCAATCCTCCTCGGCAAATGCCCCGGTTCTTTCGCGTTTTTTGTTGTGCCGGAATTGCGCTGCAACCACGACCCGGCATCAATCCGTGATGACGTGCAGAGCGACGATGGCCAGGATGCCCCCGGCCGTCAGTGTTGCCACTGCAATGAGCAGCGTGGCCACGTATGCGCGGACCGTCTCGAGCGTTTCCAACGCTGCCTGTCGCAGCTCCGCGTCGCCGCCCCACCGGCGCAGCACCGTGATGAAGCCGATGAAGAAGGCTGCGAACGGCAACGCAATAAGGAAAACATCGAGGCCCGGCAGCGGACGTGCGCTGAACCACTCCACCACACGCCGGGCGGTTTGCGCCGGTTCATAAGGGGCTGGCTGGAGGTTCCGCACGAAAAGCGATGCCATAAACAAGACTGCAGGGCAAATAAGGAGCAATTCGGCCATGGCAAGGTACCGCAACGTGCCCGAGGAATTCGGATTGGCCTTCATGGTCATCACCTCTGTGAAATTCTGGCGGCCGCCGGCCACATGGGCCTTCGCTGCACGGCGCCGAGCTGAAGTGCGTAGCAGGACCTCCGGTTTTGGTCCGCGGTTTTTTCTTCTTTTGTAGGGGAGCCCTTCGGGCTCCCGCTGTATTTGTTGTGCATCTGTTTTTCGTAGGGGAGCCCTTCGGGCTCCCGCTGCATTTGTTGTACATCTGTTTTTCGTAGGGGAGCCCTTCGGGCTCCCGCGATTCATTTTGGCAACTGGCGTGGAAATACCCGATTCCACCTGCCAGGCATCTCATTGAATTTTGCGAAAAACGGCGGGAGGGCAGAGCCCTCCCCTACACCATCCCGTAGGGGAGCCCTTTGGGCTCCCGCTGCACTTGTTGTACATCAAAACGGGAGGGCGGAGCCCTCCCCTACAAGCCTGGTGTCCGTAGGGGAGCCCTCCGGGCTCCCGCTGTATTTGTTGTGCATCAAAACACGGGAGGGCAGAGCCCTCCGCTACAAAGCCTTCAGCGAATTTCCACGCTGCCGGTCCATCGCCAATCGTCGGGGTGATCCACCAGTCCGGCCCGCACAGGGTTCATGCGGATGTATTCGTACTGCTCGATTTCGCTTTCGTACGAGCGAAGCTGATGATCGAAAAAACTTCGCTGCCAGAGCCTTTCAATCATCTGAGTCTCGCGCGCCATTGCGGCAGACTTCTTCTTGAACGCGCCGACAAACTCCACGAGTGACCGCGCCCCTGGCCTCGCCAGCATGTGGAGATGCGTCGGCATCAGACAAAAGATCCGAATCGGGCATCTGCACCTCAGAGCCTCTCCACGCAGGATCGCGACGACTTCGTCGTTAAATTGTGGGTTCGCAAAATACCGCTGGCGCCTTTCGGCATCGATGGTGAGGTTGAAAACGCTTGCGGGATTTGCATATTCGCACAAGGGCAGTCGAATACGTTTGCGCTTTGGCAAGGAAGGCTTCTTGTCCGTTGAGTCTTTTTGGATCATACAATCCCGCTTCTCGCGCTGGCTGGCTCCCGCTACATTTGTTGTACATCTGTTTTTCGTAGGGGAGCCCTCCGGGCTCCCGCTGCAACCATCGTCGATCAAATCGCGGGAGGGCGGAGCCCTCCCCTACACGGCCGCGGGGACGGCGCCGAAGCGGCGGTCGCGGGAGTGGAATTCCTTGAGGGCGCGGTCGAGGTCTTCGCCCGTAAAGTCCGGCCAGAGGACGGAGGTGAAATAGAGCTCGGCATAGGCGCATTCCCACAGCATGAAATCGCTGATCCGCTGCTCGCCGCCGGTGCGCACCAGCAGATCGACGTCGGGGACGGGTTCACCTTCGCTGCCGGCCAATAGTTGCTCGAACTGTCCCCCCGGACCTTCAGGATTCGACCCCTGGGTGTTTGCCGAATTCAACCGCTGGGCAGCAGCGAGGATGGCCTGGCGCGCCGAGTAATCGATCGCCAGGCGCAGGTGGAGGCGGTGGCAGCCGCTGGTGGCGTTCTCGGCGTATTCGATGGTCTGGAGAAGTGAATCCGGCAGGCGGTCGCGCCGGCCGAAAACGCTGAGGCGGACGCCGCTCGAGATCCAGAGCGTGGGCTCCGTGAAGAGGAAGTCTTCAAAAATTCCGAACAGGCCTGCCACCTCTTCCGTGGGGCGCTGCCAGTTGCTGGAGCCGAAGGAGTGGAGGGTGAGCGTGCTGACCCCGCTCTGCGGGGCCGCAGCAATCACCCGCCGCACGGCCTCGACGCCGGCGCGGTGGCCCTGGGAGCGCTCCAGGCCGCGTTCGCGCGCCCAGCGTCCGCTGCCATCCATGATGATGGCCAGGTGAAGGTGGGATGAAGTCTCAGCATACAAAGGACTTTGGTTCATAAAGCTCCTGCCCCCAAAAAAAATTCGCCTTCCCGGAATGCTTACGGCTGGCGCGTTGCCCGGATCAAGGCTTCCATGTGGTCCAGATAATTCTCCAGCGCCTTGCGGCCCGAGGGCGAGAGGCGGTAGACGGTCCGGGGCAGCCGCCCGTCGAACGATTTGATGCACTCGATGTATTCGGCGTCTTCCAGCTTGCGCGCGTGGACGCTGAGGTTGCCGTCGGTGGTCTTGAGAAGCTGCTTGAGCTCGTTGTGGCTGAGCGAAGCGTTCACCGCCAGGGCGCTCACAATGCCGAGGCGAATGCGCTCATGGATCAGGCGGTCAAGCCGCGAGGCGCGGCTCACCTTTTCCGCTCGAACGTTCCGGCTTTCAGGCTCGCTGCCGGCGGCTTCCGCGCTCCGGTCGCGCACCCATGCGTTTGCTTTACCCACCATGCCTCCAGGCGATGATCGCCCCGAAAATGAGATGCAGGCCGCCAAATCCCACGGCCATGTAAATGTCGCCCCAGGCAGCCGGTGAAAACAGCGCCGCTCCGCCCAGAACCATGAAGGCCACCCCCATCGCCGGAACCACGCGAACGGAAAATGCGCCGCCGGTCACCACTCCCGCCCCGTAAAGCAGCAGCCAGAGGGCCGGCAGGACCGCCATCGAGCCCTGCCGGAAAAGAAACAGCGTGAGCAGCCCGCCGGCTACAAGCGGAGGCGAAAGGCTCAGGGCAAAACGGCGTCCCGGCTGAGAGAGCAGAGGAGTGTCCGCCTTGCGCGCCTTCTGCAGCATGGCGACGGCGCCAATCAGGCAGGAAACCGCCGCTTCCACAATCCAGACCCCCAACCATAAGGCAGGCGTTGGCTGCTGGGAGGCAATAAAAGCCGCGACAAGCGCCGTGATGCCCATCAGCATGCCGCCCCATCCCGGTACCGCCGTGAACGACGCGGCGCCTTCCATCGTTTCGCGAATGTAGCGGAGATTGTCCATGGCGCGGGCTTCCAGCGCCAAGGGCTTGGAGGAATGCGGCCGAATGGGGTGAATATCAGCCATGAAGGGATAGATACACCCATTGCTAAGCGTTGTCAAGTACTTTGTAATGCAAAGTAAAATCCCGTGACAGCCCAAAAAAGTGTCCAATTTTGGTACACTTTCGCCTTTTTCAATTTCTATGAAATTGCGTAGGTTTAATATAATCTGTTTGTTACGATTAGAAAGAGGTTTTCAGATCGCATCACACTTTCGCCTCCGGAGTTTGAAAAATGAACCTGCAGGATTGGGAGAAGAAACTGCACGAGGAAGGTTTCGGCAGAACTTACGTGTGGCAGGATGGCCCGGGCGCGTTCTATCCCGACCACACCCACCGTATGACCACCGCGCATGTGATCCTGGACGGCCAGATGACTCTGACTTCCGAAGGCGAGACGCACACTTACAAAGCCGGCGACCGTTGTGACGTTCCCGCCGACGCGGTCCATTCCGCACGCATGGGACCGCAGGGTTGTCGCTATCTGATCGGAGAGCAGTAAGCGCCGCGTGTGCCGCAAGAGAACCGTCACCGCGCTTCAGGCAAAGTGATGTTTTGCTGCTCGAAGTATTCTTCCACTTTGCGCAGGTCGTCTTCGGTATCCACGCCCACCGTGTCGTCTCGAGTCTCCATCACAAAAATCGGAATGCCATTCTCGATGAACCGAAGCTGCTCGAGCGCTTCCGTCGATTCCAGCTCAGAGGGCGCGAGGTTGCTAAATGTTTCAAGCGCCCCGCGCGTGTAGGCATAAAGTCCCAGGTGCTTGTAATACTGCACGCCGCCTGTGCCTGCGCGGTCATACGGAATGGGCGAGCGCGAAAAGTAAAGCGCGCGTCCGTCGCGGCCCGTCACCACTTTCACGTCGTTGGGATTCAAAGCCTCTTCGCGAGTGATCGCCACCTTCAGTGTTGAGACCGCACCCTTCCCTTCTCGAAGCGCGGCGACCATCAGCTCGATGTGCTGCGCGGTCACCATGGGCTCATCGCCCTGGATGTTGACGTAAAGATCAGCGGGTTCGCGGCCCATCACTTCGATCACGCGGTCAGATCCCGAGCGGTGCGCGGAAGAAGTCATCATGGCCGGGATCCCGAGCTGGCCGCAGTGGGCCATTACTTCATCCGAATCCGTGGCCACCAGCAGGCGCGTGAAGCCGGGCCACTCGCGCGCGCGGCGGTAGACCCACTCGATCATGGAGTGCCCGCAAATCAGCCGCAACGCCTTGCGAGGCAGGCGCGTCGATTCCAGCCGCACCGGGATGACGCCAACCACTTTGCTCATAGCCGCCGAAAAAGCGAGGTTAACCTTTTGCGGCTGTCCTGGCAAGCAGAGGTTGCTGCCCCCGATCCGTTGATAAGGCGGCGGAAGGGTTGAGTCGCTGCGGTTTTCGGCGGGTCAGCATGGAATTGGCTCGCGGGCGACAACTGTGAGCTCGGCTTGAGCGG
>JAJYJL010000066.1:3625-13474 GCA_021789565.1 Acidobacteriota bacterium | reverse complement strand
CTCTTCCACCAGTTCGTCCAGGTTCTCGGCAAACAGGATCGGATAAGAAGGCCACACGATGTCGCCAAGCTTGAAAACTTCTGTGTACTTTCTGATCTCTTCTGCATAGTCGACAATCCGGTTTTTATCGATTTCGAAACCGCGCAGCGTTATGAAATGGGTGCGGTTTCCGAACGCCGGCCACCCCGGAGGGCGAACGTGCCGCCGTTCGAAATCCGGGTACTCACTGGGGTTGAGAAGCGAGTTATAGATGCGGATGGAATGTGTTTTCAGGAGGTGACTATCTTCGTCTGGGGCCGCCGACCTCCGGGTTTCGTCATTTCCGGGACCATGCTTGCCATTACCCTTCCTGTGCCCTACAACTGCAGAAGCGCTGATCGACGCTTCGATGAATTCTCTTCGGTTCATTGGACCTTCCCATCGTGATTGCCCTGCCAGGGCGTACAAACCCTGCCAAAATGTATAGATTCTATCGGGCAAATTTCACTACAGACAGCGTTAAAAGTCCAGAGTGAAATGATTGGGCTGTGAATTCTTTGGAAAACCTGGTGCTCTCGCAGGCGCCGATGGGACTGCTGAAATTGACTTTTGGAAGGGGGGATGGTAACCCCTTTTAGCTCCGGGCCATGGAAATCAAGTTTCCTTAATCTTCAAGTGAGCGGGTGGCAGCGGCGAGTCCAAAGCCGCGGGATCTAGAAAACCGTAGCAGGTGGGTTTGAGAATGAATATGATGAAGCACCAAGACTACGAACGCGGACACTAACGAAGGAGGATATGGAGTGAAAATCGTATCGATTGAAATCCGTGTTTGCAGAAACACCAGAGAAGCTATGCAGGACTCTGAAATGCGCGCCGGCGGGAAATCGACTTTCGATTTTCTCGTCGTCACCCTGAAAACCGATGAAGGACTCGAAGGAACGTCTTTCGGGTTTGCAGGCCGGGGAGCCGAGATGGCCGGCCAGATCGCCGCCTCCGCGCTGAAGCCGTTCTTCCTGGGGAAGGACCCGCTGGCGCGCGAAAAGCATTGGAAGGAATTTCGCACCTACGACCGGTGGTGGAACCATGTTCCCATCTATGCCTACGGCCCGTATGACATCTGCCTCTACGACATCGCGGGAAAAGTGGCAGGGCTGCCGCTTTACAAGCTGCTGGGTGAATACCGCGACAAAGTGCCGGCTTACGCCAGCTCCTTTGTTCTGGCTGCTCCTGAAGATTATGCCCGGCAGGCGCTGGAGGTTAAGGAGCGCGGATTGCACGCGTACAAACTTCATCCCCCGGGCGACTACGATTTTGACCTGAAAGCTTACCGGCTGTGCCGCGAGGCTGTTGGGCAGGACTTCAAGCTGATGGCGGACCCGGTTGCTGCTTACAACCACGAGCAGGCCTTGCGGATGGGGCGTGAGCTTGAACGCCTCAATTACTACTGGTTCGAAGAGCCGCTCTTCGACGTCGATTTTCACGGGCTTCGAAAGCTCACCTCCAAGCTTGACATCCCCATTTGCGGAACGGAGGTCCTGGCAGGCTCACATTATTCAACCGCCGAGTGCATCGCTTCAAACGTGGTGGACATGGTCCGCACGGATGTTTCCTGGAAGGGCGGCGTGACGCCGGTGATGAAAACTGCGCACCTGGCGGAGTCTTTCGGAGTCCAGTGTGAAGTCCATACGTCCATCTATCATCCTCTGGAGATTGTGGACCTGCATTGTTGCTGCGCCATCTCAAACTGCGAATTTTTCGAGCTCCTTTACCCCATGTCTTACATGGACTTCGGCATGAAGAACCATCTCGATATTGACAGCGAGGGCTATGCGCATCCGCCCCGCACTCCGGGGATCGGGGTTGATTTCGACTGGGACTTTATCGATGGATGTACAATTCAAAAATTGTGACAATCTGACTGGATGCAGCAGAAGGTCGGCCGGAGAGGATTTCGAAAGCAGGAGGGAGCGTGAAACGATACGGACAGGTGATTCGGTTGCAGCCCGGGGCAAAGGAGGAATACGTTCGCTACCACGCCAATGTATGGCCCGAAGTGCTCCAAATGATTCATGAATGCAACATCCGCAACTACTCGATTTTTCTGAAGGACGACACGTTGTACGCCTATTTCGAATATGTCGGGGACGATTTCGATGCGGATATGGCGAAGATGGCAGCCGATCCGAAAACCCAGGAGTGGTGGGCCATTATGGGGCCCCTGCAGCAACCGCTTGAGACCAGGGAAAAGGGCGAGTGGTGGGCCAATATGGAAGAGGTGTTCCACACTGACTGATAAGGGCGCGATCTATTCCAGGCGGTAAACCCTGGCGGCGTTTTTGTAGAACAGCTTCTGTTGATTTTCTTCCCCGGCGTCACGGGTCAGCAGCGTGAGAGTTTCCACCCATTTTCGCAGCGGCGCGGCCAGCGTACACACGGGCCAGTCGCTGCCAAACATTACACGGTCCCACCCGAAGCATTCAATCACGTGCTCAACGTATGGGCGCAGGTCTTCCGGCGTCCACTTTTCCAGGTCGGCGTCGGCCAGGATGCCGGAAACCTTGCAGACAACGTTAGGCAGTTTTGATGCTTCCTGAATATGCTGCCTCCAGGGATCGAACAACTGCTCCTTCACCTGGGGATTGCCGCAGTGGTCGAGGATGAACTGGACCTTCGGGCAATGACTGATCAAGCGAATGGCGATGGGCAATTGGCGCGCCAGAATGCAGATGTCAAATGAAAGGCCGTAAGCCGCAAGCAGCCTGACGTTCTCCGCAAAAAGGCTCGATTGCCCAACCTCGTCCGGCTGGGTGTGCAGCACCCGCCGAATGCCTTTCAGCTTTGGATGCCCGGCGATCTGGTCAAGATAATCTGCAAAGTGCGGTTTCTCCGGCCTTCCGCAGGCGACAACTCCCTCCAGCGGGTTGTCCTGTTCAGCCAGCGCCAGGATGTGCCGCGTTTCGTCCAGCATGTAAGCCTCATCCACGTCGGCTTCCAGGTGGACGGATTTCTCAATGCCCAGACCCTCGCCTGCTTTCACGTAGTCCTCCATGCGGAAGCTTTTTCGCAGCGAAGGAACGCCATCCAGCCAGGAGTATTTGAACAAATCCAGGTCCCACAGGTGCTGGTGGGTGTCAATAATCTTCATGGCTTCGTCCAATCCCTTTTGCTGAGATTCTCACTCCAAACATAAATGCGATCAAGTTGTCTCAATCTTCAGCACGGTGTCATTCGAGTCGAGCGCCTCTGCGGGAAGCTGAATGGTTACTCCGTTTCCACTGCGCTGGAAGCTGAGGATTTCGCCGCGTGCCAGCAGACCCACCCGCGATACGCGCCCGACGCCGCTGACTTCCAGCCTTTCTTTCGGCCAGTCGAAGATGTGGAGGTATGTGGTACCGCCTTTCGCTGTCGTCTTGCCGTAGGAGACGTTCTGCAACGGTCCGTATGTTGTTCCGTAGATGGACTCCCCGTTGATCGCCAGCCATTTGCCGATTTCCCGCAAACGATCCTGGAACTCCGGCTGAATAACTCCTTCAGGGCTGGGTCCGACATTGAGCAGAAAATTTCCGCCCTTGCTGGCCACGTTCACCAGCGTCTGGATCAGCTTTTTCGCTGATTTATAGTTGTGGTCATTCTTGTTATAGGCCCAGGTATTGTTGATGGTCATGCAGGTTTCCCATGGCTGGAAGTCCTCCGGGCGGGGCAGACCGGAAGGCAACCGATTTTGCTCCGCAGGGTTGACCCCTGCAATGCGAACACCTTTCACCGGGATGTGGTCCGGCACAAATTGTTCGGGTGTCTCGTAATCTCCCGGCGTCCCCAGCCGGTTATTGAAAAGGCTGCCGGGCGAAAGTTCACGAAGCATTCGCTGCACGTGGTACCCGTCGTATTTTTCCTGGTTATTGAGGCCGTCAAACCAGAAAACTGTCGGCTCCCCATACCGCGTAGCCAACTCGCGCACCTGCATCTGGAAATAATTCAGATAATTCGGCCACTCGGGGCGCGTGGGCTCGCCGTGCCAGTTTTCCTTTGCCGGCTTTGACGTATCCCGAAAGCTCGGATGGTGCATGTCCGGAGGCGAGTAATAATAGCCCAGGGGCATGTGATGCCGCCGGCACGCTTCCACCAGCATCTTCAGGACATCTTTCTTGTAGGGCGTGTTGGTGACCTTGTAATCCGTGAAGGAGGAGTCGAACATGCAGAACCCGTCATGGTGCTTGGTCGTAAAGACAATGTATTTCTGGCCCGCCGCCTTGGCCAGTTCCACCCAGGCGTCGGGATCGTACTTGACGGGATTAAATTTCTTGTAGAGGTTGACGTACTCATCCTGAGTGATGTTCCACTTCGGGCTGGGACTCATGATGGGCCAGGAAATTTCCACGCTGGCCAGCGAGGAAGGGTCCCAATGAATGAACATTCCGAACCGGGCATCCAGCCACCAATCCATCCGCTGATGCCACAAGCGGCTCCGCTGGCGGTCCGTTTCATTCACTTCTTTCCAGGCTGTCGCCGCCGCCCGGCGGGTTGGAGTGTTTTGGGGCCCACTGGCGGCCGTGGCAAGTCCGGAAGATAAAGCGGCCGCGCCCCCCGCGCCCACCATCCGAAACATGTCGCGTCGTCCAATGTTTCTTTTCTTTTCGTTCTTCATGCATCCCTCCCCTTCAACGGGTCCTCGCCAATCCCTTATTCTTTCCATTAGGCGGCCGCGAGCGATTTTACATCCAAACCTATCCGCTGCAAACTCTGCAGGGGCTTCACGCTCAGACTTGTTGGATGCTACTGCTGCCTGTCCAACGCAGGCGCGGACGTTTTTCCAGCACTTCCCTTTCTGCGGGCGGCACACATGCCGAGTTCCTCTGAGTGCAGTGCTCCCCCCAGGAATCGTGCGCTGCAGAAAGAACTTCTCGCTTCAAAAGATTTCAAACGTTACAATGCTGGCTTCACGGCAGCCGAAGCAATTGGAATGTTCATATTCAAGAACCATTGACGTTAGTTGCCGGCGTCCCCAGCCGGGAAAGGACATCGTTTTGATTAAAGCCAGGCGCAGGAGCCTCAGAGTTGAAAAGCCCCACCGTGCCGCACGTAAGGGACAGCCACTCCTGGCGCCGCCTGCACAACCCATCTTGAATGGTGACCTGCCATGACCAATCGCCGCCGCTGGATTCTTCTCGGACTCGTCTTTGTCGCCATCATGATCAGCTATGTTGATCGGGGCAACCTCAGCATCGCAGCCCCGGACATGATGAAGGACTTTCGAATCGCCCCGGAAAAAATGGGGGTGCTGCTCTCGGCCTTTTTCTGGACCTACGGCGCGTTTCAGATTCCAGCCGGGATGCTGGTGGACAAGTTCGGCATCCGCTGGTCCTATACACTATCATTCCTCGTGTGGTCGCTGGCCTCCGCCGCCATCGCTCTCAGCCGCGGCCCCGGTGACGTTATCGGCATGCGGGTGGCGCTGGGCGTGGCCGAATCTGTCGGCCCGCTGGCCAGCATAGCTTTCATCCGAAGCAGCTTTTCAGGGAAGGACCAGGGGCTGCCCACCTCCATTTACATTGCGGGGCAGAACATCGGTCCCGCGCTGGGCGTGCTGTTGGGATCCATTCTAATCAACCAGTTCGGATGGCGGATGATGTTCGCCATCACCGGACTGGGAGCTCTGATCTGGGTACCGTGCTGGCTGTTTGCCGCCCCGCTGGACATGAACCGCGCTGAACGCCAGGCCGCAAAGAGATTGAGAGATGCGGCCCCGCCCCGGCCGTGGACCTGGGGCATGCTGCTGCGCAACGGTACCTTCTGGGCCATGGCCGGGGCCACCCTGCTCGCCTCCTACTACTGGTATTTTGTTTTGACCTGGGTGCCGAGTTACCTGGTCATGGCGCGGGGGTTCTCAACCCTTGGAATGGGAAAGGTGCTTTCAACCGCGCTCCTCATTATGGCCGGCGTAAACGTCGTGTTGGGCAAAGCTGCGGACCGGCTGGCGGCAGCGGTCGGGGTGTTCCGGGCGAGATTGTGGTTTGCCGTGCTGGGATACATCGGGACGGGAACGCTTCTGCTCTTGCTGGTCACAGGCCGCGCATGGTCGCTTCCCATCCTCACCTTTTCCTTATGCGCCACGGGCATCGGCAATTCCACCTACTGGACCATGGTGCAGCATGCCTCGCCCAAAAGCCTGGTGGGACGCTCAGTGGGGTTCCTGAACACCATCTCCGTGCTGGGAGGCGTCCTGGCGCCGATGGTGACCGGCTGGCTCCTGGGACCGCAAAAGCATTTTGGCTCCGCGATTTTTGTGGCCGGTGTGTGCCCTGTTCTGGCTGCCGTCTGCCTGCTTGCGGCGGGATCCAAAGGCCTCTCGGGTGTTAAATCACTGCTCGCAGGGGAAGTCTACACAGAAACATAGCAGGATACCGAACGGCTCAATCTATTTGCGGTGGCCGACAAGCCCCGGTTTCCAAGTGGAAACCCCGGCAACTGACCAGCGAGGCCAACCGCAGGAGAGCGCGAATGGAACATTTTGACGCCATTGTTGTTGGCATGGGAGGGATGGGCAGTGCGACGGCCTATCAGCTTGCGCGGCGCGGGCTCAAGGTGCTGGGGCTTGAAAAGCACAACCTTCTTCACGACCAGGGCTCATCGCACGGACTCACCCGGATTATTCGCCTGGCCTATTATGAACACCCTTGTATTCATTGCCGCCGGATTTTCAGGCCACGGATTCAAGTTTTGCAGCGTGGTCGGTGAAATCATGGCCGAGCTTGCCACTACCGGCGCCACCCGCCACAACCTGGACCTCTTCCGCGTCTCCCGCGAGCGCGAGACCCGGGCAATTGATTAAACCCGCGCCCGGCGCCGGGGAGTGGGAAGAACTGCCGGTCCAAGCGTCAGGTCTGTGATAATTTCTTGTGCAAGGAGGTGCAATGGCAAACCATTCATTGGCTGGCCGGGTGGCCGTGATCACGGGCGCAAGCAGAGGATTGGGGAAACAGATGGCCATGGCGCTGGCGCAGGAGGGCGCGACGGTTGCGCTGGTGGCACGCAGCGAAGATCTGCTGGAAAAAGTGAAGGCCGAAATTGAAGTCCAGGGCGGCAAGGCTCAGGCTTTTGTTGCGGACGTCCGCAAGGAAACTGAAGTGAGCCGCATGGCCGGGCAGGTGCGTGACGCGGCCGGCGTTCCCGGCATTCTGATCAACAACGCCGGCATCAACCTGCGCAAGCCGCTGCATGAGTTCTCGCTGGAAGAGTGGCATCGTGTGATCGAGACCAACCTCGACAGTGCTTTTCTCTGCAGCCGCGCCTTTGTGCCGGGAATGATGGAAAAGAAATTCGGACGCATCATCAACATCGCCTCCACCATGGCGCACGTCGCGCTGGCGCACCGCACGGCTTATTGCACCAGCAAGTTTGGCCTGCTGGGAATGACCAAGGCCCTGGCGCTGGAGCTGGCTCCGCACGGGATCACCGCCAACGCCATCAGCCCCGGTCCGTTCGCAACAGAGATGAATACCGTGCTGATTGAAGACCCTGTGCGCAATGCCCAGTTCATTTCCCAAATTCCCGTAGGCCGCTGGGGCAAAGTGGAGGAGATCGGGCCGCTGGCTGTCTTTCTCTGCTCCGATGCGGCCGGCTTCATCACCGGCACCGATATCCTGATTGACGGTGGCTGGACGGCGCAATGATTTGGGCGGAGAAGCCTGCCATTTCATAACCGAAAGGTCACCCCGGCAGCATTTTGTGCATCGTAAACAATGTGATAGTTTTTATATTCAGGCTTTTGGGGAACATCAAGAGTGTTTCCGGTGTCTATGTTTACGGGCAGCACAAAATGTTCGCATTGGAAACACGCCCCCAGCATGTTGTCCACATAAAAGGCGGAGACAGCGATGCTCTTTGATTCTGAAGCTCCCAAACCAAAGACCGGAATCCGCAAGTACTGGCCGTTGCTGGTCATCATTATCGTTGTAGGCGGCGTGATCGGGTACTTTGCATTCCACAACCTGCCGGAGAAGCGCGCCGTGGCGAATTTCCTGACGCAACTGGAACAAGGGAATTACAAAGAAGCCTACAGGCTTTGGCAGCCCGCGCCCAACTACACCTATGACGATTTTCTGCACGACTGGGGACCCAAAGGTGATTACGGAAAGGTTCGCGAATTCAAAATTGTGTCTGCTGAGTCGAAGGGAAGCGAACTGGTGATCGTCGTCGTCACCATCAACAATCAAACCCCGGCGCTGGCCCTGCTGGTTGACCGAAAGACAAAAGGCCTGGCTTATTCGCCCTACTGAGTGCCGGTGCCCGAGCCCTACGCCCCGTTATTGATAGCCGTCAGAAGTTCCTGTGGGCTGACCTCCGATGTTCCAAACCTCAGCACCACGCGCCCGGCGGCAATGTTGGCCAGCCGGGCAGCGTCCACCATGGGCGCTCCCGAACTGAAAGCGAGAGCCAGGACCGCCAGCACCGTGTCACCGGCGCCTGTAACGTCGTAAACGGGCCGCGCCTCACTCCTGATATCGTGGACCGCGCCGCCTTTCTCAAAGAGCGTCATGCCTGCCGCTCCACGAGTGATCAGCAAATAGGCGCAGTCGAGTTCAGCCAGCAGCCGGCGTCCGCCCGCTTCGAGACTGGCTCGGTCACGCATGGAATGTCCCGCCATCAGCTCAGCCTCATGCAGGTTCGGCGTGACGGCTGTGGCATGATGGCAGATTTCCGGGTGTTCAGGTTTGGGATCAACAAACACCGGCATCCGCCGCTGGCGCGCGATCGCAAGGACCTGGCTGCACAGCTCCGTCTCAACAGAACCCTTGCGATAATCAGAAATCACCAGGGCGCTCAGTTTGGGCGCCCAGCGCGCGAAACTGCGGCCGATGGCGGCTGAGGTTTTGGGTGAGATGGGCGCGGGCTTTTCGAAATCCAGCCGCAGCAACTGGTGCTGGTGCGCCACAATCCGAAGCTTGCGAGGTGTGATGCGGCCTCGATCGCGGACCAGCGTGCCGCAAGAAACTCCACGGGCCTTCAATTCTTTGCACAGGAGGTCGCCGCTTTCGTCTGTCCCAATCGCTCCAAAAGGAACGGCCCGGCTGCCCAGAGCGCGAATGTTGATGGCCACGTTGCCCGCCCCGCCGGGAAAGCGCTGTGGCTCCGGATGGCCGTCCATCAGGACGACGGGAACGGGCGCTTCGGGCGAAATGCGGGTGGCCTCGCCGCGAAGGAGTTCGTCCAGCATGAAATCGCCGAGCACGCCGATGGTCTGGCCGCTGAACTTGCTGAGGATTTTAGCCAGTGGCTTCTGCTTTGTTTTCATAAGCCTCTATGCCTGGCGCGTTTTCAGTCCCAGGCCGTGCGAAAGTGTCCTGTGGGGTGCAAGTACAACGGGTCTCGAAAAGTGTCCGATTTTGACACTTGTTGACGCAAGGCAATCGCTATTCTACCTTAAACGGGGGGAATCGCACCTGGAGGACCCTGAGAAAACGTGTCGCTTTCAAATTCCGATCAGAAACCGTCTCCGTCTGATGTGCGTTCGCCTGGAAGGCCCAGGGTCCTGATCATTCGGGCGGGGGCCATTGGCGACACGCTGATGGCCACCCCGCTGGTTCGCGCCGTCCGCCGGACTTATCCGCAGTGCCACCTGGTTTTTCTCTGTTCCGCCGCCGCTCTTGATGTCGTCCGATTCAACCCTCACATCGACCTGGTCATCCCGGTTGCGCGCCGGCATCTTCCGGCCTGGCTCAGTCAAGAGAAAAGGCGCATCCATCTCAAACTGCGAGCGCTGGACCTGGACTGGGCGCTGGTGCTTGAAAGCCATCCGAGTTTTGTTGACCTGGCACGCCAGGGAGGGGCCCGCCGGATTATTGCTTACAGCGGGGACGAGCACGCGCAGGG
>JAJYJL010000066.1:0-3615 GCA_021789565.1 Acidobacteriota bacterium | reverse complement strand
GAAGCATTCGATTGAAAATCACCTGGAATTGGCCCGCCCCCTTGGGCTCCGCCCCGATGGCCTCCAGATGGAACTGAACAACCAGCCGGAGACGATCAAAAACCTCGCCCGGAAACTGGAAATGGCCGGCGTGAAGGGCACCGATTGCCTGGTGGGTGTCCACGCAGGCTGGGGCGGACGCACCCGAACTCCGGACCAGACACGGCTGCGAAGCTGGCCGCCCGACAGGTTTGCCGAGGTGGTTCGCTGGCTGGTGAAGGAGCGCGGCTCAAGGGTGGCGCTGACGGGTTCTGCGGCCGACCGCCCGCTCACGACCTATATTGCCCGCAAGGCAGGCGTCGAGTGCCTGGACCTGGCGGGCGAACTTTCACTGTTGGAGCTTGCCGCGCTCATTCGCCGCATGAACGCCTATCTCACGGTTGATTCGGGGCCCGCGCACATGGCGGCGGCGCTGGGAACATCGCTGGTGACGCTTTGGGGCCC
Organism: Acidobacteriota bacterium; assembly: GCA_021789565.1. Next base: position 3,132 of record JAJYJL010000066.1, on the reverse strand, counting down.
TGGAATTTTCGAACAGACAGCGCCCTTCTCACCCGGCAATCCGCCGCGCATTCTGTACCACCGCGTCCACTGCGCGCCGTGCTACGGAACGCCCGCCATGAAAACCTGCATGGACAACATCTGCATGAAGGAGATTGAAGTCGAAGAAGTGAAAGAGGCGCTGCAAGAGGCCTTGAAACTGGAAAGCGCGCCTTGAAATCCGCATTTATTCCGGATCGATTCTGGCCTCGTCCACCAGCATCACGGGAATATCGTCCTCGATGGGATAGACGCGACGGCACTTGCCGCACTTCAACCCGTTGCCGTCCGGCGTAAGCGTGACCGGCTCCTTGCAGAGGGGACAAACCAGAATATCCAGCAATTCCTGGCTGATAGCCATTCGATCACTCCAAACCAAAGATGATTCTGAATTTAGCAGACACCCACAAGGAATTCAAGCCGCAGCGCGCGCGGGCCTTTCCGCAGCGGTGTGGCGGCGCTAAGTCCGGCTGATTTCCACTCCCAGCCATCGGCTTTCGGGGCTCGTCGAGGCATTGATTTCCCACACCGCCAGGATCGCAGAGCCCTGGTAAACGGTCTCAAACCCTGATTCGGACTGTGAAACCGTGCGGACAGGAACAATCCACCAGCGGCATTCAGGCCGGGCTTCGAGGGCCACCCGGACGCCCTGCCACTCGTCCACCAGTTCCAGCCTTGGGGACTGGATTTCGCCGGCGAATTCCAGCGGGTGCCGGTTCCCCGCGACGGCAAAATAGCGGTCCGGAGCGTTCGGCGCCAGAAAGTTAAACACCATCTCGAGGCCAAGCGACAAGGGTACCACATGTGGTTGAAGGCTTGAAATCAGCGACCGGCATTCCACCTGAAAACCGCTCTCGGTGCTTCTCGCAAACAGAATTTTGCGCGCCTCAATATCCAGTTTGGAGCCGTCGCTTTCATAACGCGACTGCCGGGAAAGCTCCACCGGATTTGCGGACGCCCCCGTTGCCACCTGCCAGGGACCTGCCGCCAGGCCGCTCTCTTCCTGCAAGTCGAGCCGCTCAAAATTCTGCCACTGCTTCCAGGGCGAAAAAAGGTAGGTCCGGAAGCAGTGCCGGGCATAGCGGTCATAGCGATAAAGCTCGGTGAGGTCCAACTTCTTTCCTGGTGCGCCCGCCGGTAGGTTTTCAATGGTTGACTGGATCTTGTTGTGATAAACCTCGGGACGCCGCATCAGCGAGTTGATGAGTTCGGCGGCGGCGGGCTTGAATCGCAGGCTCGAAACCGTGCCGCCGTCTGAGGGTTTCAGGACCAGGCCGGCCCTGGCGTGGGAAAATAGGATTTCCAGTTCTCCGTCCACGTCGAAATCGGCTTGCGTCACTCGAACGCTATTCGTTGCAGCATCGCCATTCAACTGGTCCAGCAGAGTTTCCGCCTGGATCAAATTCTGCAGCACGGCGCTGCGCAGGTGCGGCGAATAAAGGCCGCCAAACAGCCCGTGCCAATAGGCGTCATTGCATTGCGCGGCCAGCAGGTGAGTCTCAGCTTTGTCGAACAGGCCGCGCCGCTCGCTCCCTGGAGCAACGTCCGCTTCAGCCTCGTGAAGCCGCCGGCTGACCTCCAGCATCAGCTTGTGAATCTGGTTCGATTCGGAATATTTGCCCAGAAATCCCTGCCAGGTGCCGCCCAGCAGAAACTTGCGGAAGCGGTCGCCGGACGGCATGCGTTCGGTTTCTTCCAGGCATTGCATGAACTCTTCCGACGCGCGCGCGGGCAGCGCCCATTGCATCATTTCGGGATAGGAAGCGGTAGGCAGATAAACCCGGCCAAGCGGCTGGTGCGCGGCCATGAAACCGGAAAGCGTTGTGGTCTCCAGCCAATCAGCGGAACTCTCAATGGCCTGGAAAAACTGCTCGAGCCAGCCCCTGGTGTAGCAAAGGTCGTAGGTGCCCGGCCAGATACCAAATTTTTCCGCGTCGTCGCCGGCGGCAAACAGAACATCCTCCCGCCCGACACCTTGCCGGAGAAACTCAAAGGTTTCCCCCACGTCGCGGAAAGGAATGGTGTACCGCAGCCTCTTCAGGCTGGGAACAAGCTGAAGTTGCACGCCCAGGTCCTCGGTGAGGTAGGTGCCGTGCAGGCGATCGGGTCCCACGCCGGCCGCGACAAAGTGAGTGTCATCCAGAATAACGTAACCGACTCCGGCTTCGGCCAGCGGCCGAACCAGGTCCGGCCGCCACACACGCTCGGTTAGCCACGCGCCCTGGGGGCGGGCGCCAAAGTGTTTCTCAAGATAGCCGCTCAGCCTTGTAATCTGGGTGGCTTTGTCGGCATCGGGAATGGCTGCCAGGACCGGTTCGTAAAACCCTCCGCCCATCAGCTCCACCTGGCCGCGGGTCGCGAGCTCTTTGAGTTGTTCAAAAAATTCGGGATGATGCTTCTCAATCCATTCCAGCAGGCACCCGGAAAAGTGCAGGCCCATCCTGATGCGCGGATGGCGAAGGAGCGTCTGGACAAAGGGACTGTAAGCTTTCTGGTAGGCTTCTTCGAAAACGTGATCGAAGTTGCCCACGGGTTGATGCGAATGGACCACCAGGGCCAGGGAGATTTTATTCAACCGGAAACCTTTCAAACCGCGCAGATGCTCCTGGCGGCGACGTTCGCTCAGACGGATACAGCTAGGATAAAATGAAACACCGTTTGCTGTCACGGACGGGAAGTTGTGTGGCGTCCCGCGCCGAACCATCGCCCGCAATCGAAAGGACCAAAGTGGAATTCCGCAAGCTGCTTGCCCACTGCCGGCGCGACCTGCCCAATACGATGAAGCTGCTGGGTGAAGCTGTGGAGATAGAATCTCCCACCTATTCGCCACCCGACATTGATCGCATGGCCCGCTTTTTCGCGCGCGAGTTTCGCCGCCATCACGCGAAAGTCTCACTGCTTGAAAACTCAAAGACTGGCGCCGCTGTTGTCGCCGAGTTCTGGGGTGGCAAAGGGAAGCGCGACGCGCCAAAGCCGAACAACCCCATTCTTCTCATCGGCCATCACGATACCGTCTGGCCCAAAGGGACCCTGGCCCGCATGCCATTCCGGGTCGAGCGCGGCCGCGCCTACGGCCCCGGCGTTCTGGACATGAAATCGGGCATTGTGCTGGTC
>JAJYJL010000065.1 GCA_021789565.1 Acidobacteriota bacterium | reverse complement strand
CCGCGCCCGCCAGGAATTGCCGGGCCTGCACCTGGCCACCGTCTATCGCGCCCTGGAATCACTCAAGAAGCTCGGCATCATCGACGAGCTCGATCTGATGCATGTGAACGGGCACGGGCATTTCTACGAGGCCCGCACCAACAAGGACCACATGCACTTCACCTGCCAGCGCTGCCGCGCGGTTTTTGAGATTCAGGATCCCTTATTTGAAAAGCTGAAAGGCCAGATCAAAAGCAGGCATGGGTTTACGCTTCGTGTGGCCCGGCTTGAACTGGGCGGGTACTGCGAAAAGTGCACGGCCAAGGCCCAGCAATCAGCAAAGAAGCAGGCTGTTTCCGCCTGACAGGATGTTGGAAAACGTGTAGCGGCGGTCCCGCCTGGGCGGGACGCCACCCGTATATTAAAAGATTGGACCTATGGCGGGATAACTCGCCGCTACGCCCTCTGTGTGAGTCATTACAACAGGCTGCATAGGCTTGGATGATGAAACAGCCGTGGCCCCTTGCGCACAGAAGCGGTGAGATTCCGCAGGAATAGAGCATGTTTGATTCATTAGTCATCACGCTGCGTGAAGGCGTTGAAGCCGCCCTGATTGTCGGCATCGTTCTCGGCTATCTCAAGAAGGCCGGCCGCGATGAATGGACCCGCTACGTCTGGTGGGGAGTGGGATCCGCCGTCGTCGCAAGCGCCGCGGCCGCCTATTTCCTCCAGAGGTGGGCCATCAGCGAGGACGCCTATGAAGGCTGGATGATGCTGGTGGGGGCGGTGTTTGTGGCCTCCGTGGTGGTCTGGATGATGCGCGCCTCGAAGGGGCTCAGGAAGGAAATTGAGAGCAGGATTTCCGACATCTCCATCAAGCCCACCCGTTCGGGCGCCTGGGGCATCTTCGCTTTTGTTTTCCTGATAGTGGCCCGCGAAGGCGCGGAAACGGCCATTTTCCTGGGCGCCGTGTCATTGCGCACCACGGAACTGATGAACCTGATGGGGGCCGTCCTGGGCCTGGCGCTGGCCATCGGCCTGGGCGTGGCGTTCTTCAAAGGCAGCGTGAAGGTCAATCTCCGCAGGTTTTTCAGCATCACCAGCCTGGTGCTTCTGGTGGTGGCGGTGCAACTGCTCGTTTCCGGTTTGCATGAGCTTTCCGAGTCCCAGATTCTTCCCTCCAGCCGCGGCGAAATGGCCATCATCGGACCCATCGTTAACAGTGATGCCTTCTTTTTTGTCGCCGTCATCGCTCTCTGCCTGTTCCTGGTGCTTGCGCAAAAGATCCGTTCAGGTTCAGTCTCAGAAACGGATCTGGCCCGCATGCCCGCCCCCGAGCGCCGAAAGGTGCTGGCCGGGCAGCGGCGTGAACGTTTCTGGAAGCTGTCCGCAAGCTCCGTGGGGCTGATGGTGATTGTGCTGATCAGCGCGGACTTCGTTTATTCCCGGGTGGCCCGGGCCGTCAAGCCGCCGGTTGAACTGGCATTCACCAAAGACAACGTCATTCAGCTCCCCGTGGACCAGTTAAAGGACCACAAGCTCCACATTTATGAGATCAAGGTCGGGGGCAAGGAGGTCCGATTCATTGCCATCATCGACTCATCGGACACCGTGCGCGTGGGGCTTGACGCCTGCCAGATCTGCGGTGACAAGGGCTACTACCAGCAGGGGCAGAACGTGATTTGCCGGCTCTGCGGCTCCGCCATTTATATCCCCACCATCGGGTCAGGCGGCGGGTGCAATCCCATTCATATTGACTACCTGGTGCAGAACAACATGCTGGTGATTTCCGGGGCCAATCTTGCCCAGGCGGCCCGCTATTTCCACTGAGAGGCTTATGTTAAGCAGAATTGTCGGCAGGTCGCTCACACGCAAGCGGAAGCGCAAACTTCTGGGAGTGGCAGCCGTGGCTCTGGGGATTGGCGTCACCACGGCGGTGGCCACGCTTTCTCTCAGCGTGGGCGATCGCATGGCGCGCGAACTGCGCTCCTTCGGGGCCAACATTTCCGTCACCCCCGCCGCCGACAGCCTTTCCATCGCCGTGGGCGGAGTGGATTACCGGCCTGCGGGCGCCGGGGCCTTTCTGCCGGAATCCGGTCTGGCCAACCTGCGAAAGATTTTCTGGCGCAACAACATCATGGGCTTTGCGCCGTTTCTTTACGCGCCCGCAACGGTGAAGGGACGCCGCACGGTGCTGATTGGAAGCTGGTTCAAGCACTCCCTGCAGGTGCAGCGCGGAGACGTTTTCCAGACGGGCCTCGAAGAACTTCACCCGGCCTGGAAGGTCCAGGGCGCCTGGCCGGATGAAGGCTCGCGCCAGTGCCTGGTGGGAGCGGCGCTGGCCGGCGACCTGGGCGTCAAGCCCGGCGACAACCTTACATTCCAGGGCGGCGGGAGTGCCGGCACAACGATGGACCTCGCTGTCAGTGGAATTCTCCACACCGGGGGCGAGGAGGACGACGAAGTGCTTGCGCCCCTTGCCACGGTTCAGAAATTCACCGGCCTGGAGGGCAAAGTGCGGCGCGTGGAAGTGAGCGCTCTGACCAAGCCCGAAGACGATTTCGGCCGGTCTGACGTCACCAAGCTGAGCGCCGCCGACTACGAGCGCTGGTACTGCACGCCCTACGTCAGCTCCATTGCCTATCAGATTCAACAGGCCATTCCCGGCTCCGAGGCCAGGCCCGTTTACCGGGTGGCCGCGACCGAGGGCTCCATCGTCAGGAACATCAGCCTCCTGATGACCCTTCTGGCCATCGCGGCGCTGGTCACGGCCGCGCTGGCCATGGCCTCCCTCATGTTTGCCATCGTCCTGGAACGGCGGGCGGAAATCGGATTGTTCAAATCATTGGGCGCCACCAACGGCCGCGTGGCCTCCATTTTTCTGCTGGAAGCGTTTGGGGTGGGGCTGGCGGGCGGCCTGGTGGGGTACGGCCTGGGGAGCTGGATGGCCAGCCGTCTGTCGCTGGCGGTTTTCGGCGTTCCCACCGGCATTCACTGGGTGATTCTGCCGTCGGTCCTGGCGCTGGCCCTGCTGGTGGCCCTGGCGGGAAGCGCGGTTCCCCTGTCCAAAGGTCTGAAGGTATCGCCCGTTGCGGCGTTAAGAAATGAGTGAAAGAGTTGCACAACACGGCAAAGGGCGGTCGCTCTTCTGGCGGCTTTGGGCGCGCTCGCTGGTGGTGAGGCGTCCGCAGGCCGCGCTGGCGGTGATTTCACTGCTGGTTGGAGCTTCGCTCGCCTCCATGCTCCTCAACCTTTACAGCGACGTGCACCGCAAGATGACCCAGGAGTTCCGGTCCTACGGGGCCAACGTCATCCTCAGCAGCAAGGGAGCGGCGTCCACGGGCCAGGCGGCCGTGGGCGCGTTGATGGACGGCGCAACCTTCCAGCAGGTGGAATCATTGCGCTCGAAGGTGAACGGGCTGGTGGCCGCTCCTGTGCTTTACCTGGTGACGAGCGTTTCGCGGGTTCCGTCAAATCCCCGGTTGCCGGACTTTGAGAATGTGGTGGCCGTGGGATCTGATTTCTCCGCCCTGAAGGCCCTGGTGCCGGGCTGGCGGGTCACGGCCGGAGCGGATGACGTCCCGCTTGGAGCCCGATCCTGCGCCGTGGGAGCGCATCTGGCCCAGCGCTTCCGGCTGCAGCCGGGTGACACGGTAAAACTCTCCGCTGCTGCCGCCAGCGGACCGGCAGACAACCCGGCGGGTTCCGAAACTTTCCAGGTGGCGCGGGTGATTTCCACCGGCTCCTCGGAGGATGACCAGGTTTTTGTTCCGCTGGACGAGCTGCAAAAGCTGGGCGGCATCGGGGACAAGATCAGCGTGATTCAGATGAACATCCCCGGACAGACCGCGGAAATCGAGCGCGGCGTTCAGCAACTGGCGGCTGCTTTCCCCCGCCTGGACGTGCGGCCCATCCGCCAGATCGTGTATTCTCAGGCGAAGGTCCTGCACACAATCCGCGGGCTCCTGATTTCATTGATGAGTTTGATTCTGGTGATTATCGCTCTGTGCGTCATGGCCACCATGACGGCCATCGTTCTCGAGCGCCGCAAGGATATCGCGGTGATGAAAGCGCTGGGCGCCAGCAACCAGGACGTCACCCGGCTGTTCCTGATGGAGGGCGCAAGCCTGGGGCTGGTGGGCGGCCTTGGGGGATTTGCGGTGGGAGGCTTTCTGGCCGCCCAGGTGGGCGAGCGGCTTTTTGGAGTGAGTCTGAGCGTGGTGTGGTGGACGCTGCCGCTGGTGTGGGGCGCCACCATTCTGCTGGCGGTGCTGGCCACTTTCTTCCCCGTGGGCATCATGCGCCGCATTCAGCCCGCCACCGCGCTTAAAGGAGAGTGACCCGTTGGCCTTTATTGAAGTTGACAAACTGACCCGGCACTACGGCGCCTCGGTAGCGGCGTTGAAGGAGGTTTCCTTCTCCGTGGACAAGGGAGAGTGGATTGCCGTGATGGGGCCTTCCGGGTCCGGCAAAAGCACCCTGATGAATATTCTGGGCGGGCTGGATTCACCCAGCAGCGGCTCCGTCCGGATTGGCGGCGAGGAAATCGCACGGCTGTCGGCTACCGACCTCGCCCGCTTCCGTGCTGAAAAGATCGGCTTTGTCTTCCAGCAGTTCCATCTGGTGCCTTACCTCACGGCGGTTGAAAACGTGATGCTGGCGCAGTATTTCCACAGCCTGGCGGAAGAATCCGAGGCGCGCGAAGCGCTGGTGAGGGTGGGCCTGGGCGACCGCATCCTTCACCTGCCCTCGCAGTTGTCGGGCGGCGAGCAGCAGCGGGTGTGCGTGGCCCGCGCGCTGATTAACCAGCCCAACCTGATTCTGGCCGACGAGCCCACCGGGAACCTGGACGAAGTGAATGAAACGCTGGTGATGGGCCTTTTCACGGAGTTGCATCGCGAGGGCCACACCATCGTCATGGTAACGCACGACCCCGAAATTGGCCGCATGGCCGAGCGCCGCATCGAGCTCCATCATGGAAGGCTTACGGAGGTTTCGGTTTTCCCGGCCTACGAGCAGGAACTGATCGAAAATCTGTTGAAGGCCGTCTGGCACTATGAAGAAGATTCGGGCAAAGAGGTCTTTCCCTCCTCCGCCCTGCCGGAGTTCGCCCAGAACCGCGCCACCTTCCTGCTGATGGCCCAGGAAGAGCTGGTGCGCCTGGACCACGACGACAGCCTTTCATTCACCCCGCAGGGAAGGCGTCGCGCCGGCGAGGTGATCCGCCGCCACCGGCTTTCCGAGCGGCTGTTTTATGAGATGTTCCAGATTCATGAGGACCTGCTGGATGAGAATGCCTGCAAGATTGAGCACAGCCTGAGCGCGGAAGTCACGGAAAAGCTCTGCGTCTTCCTCCGGCATCCCCAGACCTGCCCGCACGGTTCGCCCATCCCTCCGGGCGTGTGCTGCCCCCGGGCATAGAAGAAGGCCTGAGTCCCTTACGAATACCGCAGCCAGCGGCGCAATTCTTTAATCGAGGGGCGTTTGCCGTACATCAGGATGCCCACCCGGTAAATTTTGGCGGAGATGCGAATCACATAGATGGTGGTGACAATGGAAAACGCCAGCGCCAGGACGATCTGCCACAAGGGCGGAGTCTCCATAGCCACGCGAAGGGTCATCAGGATGGGCGAGAGGAACGGCGTCATCGACAGGACGACGGAAAGCGTGGAGTTGGGATTGTTGAGGATGACGTTGAAAAGCATAAAACTGCAGAGAATCAGCAGGGTGAGGGGCATCTGGGCCTGGCGCGCTTCTTCGTCGGTCGAAACAATAGCGCCGGCCGCCGCGTAAAGCGCAGAGTATAGGAAATATCCCGCCAGAAAAAAGATCACCAGATAGAGCAGCAGACCGGGCGAGAGGCTGATGCCGGGCACGGGAGCCCCCGGGCGCACCCATGCCGCGACGCTGGCGGCTGAGGCAAACAGCACCCCTACGGTCACCGCCCACACCAGGTACTGGGTGAGGGCCACGGCCCCCACGCTCAAAATCTTTCCCGCCAGCAGATCGAACGGCCTGATGGAGGAAACCAGGATTTCAATCATGCGCGTGGATTTCTCTTCCATCACCGAGTGCATGGTCGACATCCCATAGACAATCAAGGTCATATACAGCACCATGCCGGCAATGATGGCGATGGCGAAATTGGTTTCGCTGGAGTCGTCTTCCTTCTTCCGCGAAGAAGGGTTCACCAACTGCACCTGCGCCGGCCTGAACACGTTCTTCATGGCCCCGGAACTTCTTCCTTCTGCGTTCAGCCGGAGGCCGATCACGGCGTCGCTGACGGCCCGCTCAATGGGCCCCATCAGGGCCAGCGCGGGCATGCGCCTGGCGTGGAACTTTGCCGAAGCCGTCCCCGTCATCAGTCCTTTGGGAAGCACCAGGATGCCATCGATTTCGCCGGTCACCACCTGGGCTTCAAAAAGCATCTCCTGCTGCGATGAAGGGTGTTCCACAATCTGGGCCACCTCAGGCTCCGGATGGGCGGTTGCGGTATTCCGCATCAAGACCTTTTCGACGGCGCCGCCGAGCCCTCCAACCTCATCCAGGATGACGATTCGCACGGCATTTTCCGAAGTCCCTCCCGAAAGGAAAATGGAAATCACCAGGACCGCCCCCGAGAGCAGCGGCAGCGCGAGGGTCCCCAGGAAAAAAGCCTTGGTGCGCACCCGGGTGATGTATTCGCGTTTGACGATCAGCCAGATCTTACGCATGGCGTTCCGAAACTTTCTGAATAAAGATGTCGTTCAAGGGAGGCTCGATCAGCTCAAAGCGGCGGACCTGCACGCCCCGCTCCACGGCGCTCTTCAGAATCTGCTGGGCATCGCCCCCGGGACGCAGGGTGATATCCACCATCTCGCCGTAGGAGTTAGTGCGCTCAATTATCCTGGGAAGCTGCAGGAAGGCCGGGTCGCCCACAAACTCCATGCGCACGGTGTTGTTGCCGTACGACCTTTTGATCGCCTTCAGATCGCCGTCCAGAATTTTCTGACCCTTGTTCATCAGGCAAATGGAGTCGCACATCTGCTCCACCTGGTCCATGCGATGGGTGGACAGGATGATGGTCGCCCCCTGGCTGCGAAGCTCCAGCATCACGTCTTTGATGACGGCGGCGTTGACGGGGTCGAGCCCCGTAAAGGGCTCATCCAGAATCACCAGGGGCGGGCGGTGAATCACCGCGGCGATAAACTGGATTTTCTGCTGCATGCCGCGCGACAGGTTGTGGATTTCGTCGTTGAGCCGGTCCCCCAGGCCCAGCCGGTCCAGCCAGATGCGCGCCCGGCGTTCTGACTCCGCTTCCGGCAGTCCCTTCAGCGCCCCCAGAAAGCGCAGGATTTCCAGCAGCCGCATGTGCCGGTAAAGGCCCCGTTCTTCCGGCAGATATCCGATCAGTTCCTGCGTCCGTTCGCTCAGCGGCTTGCCCAGCACCCGGACCACACCCTCATCGGGAATCAGGATGCGCACCATCATGCGCAGCGTGGTGGTTTTACCGGCGCCGTTGGGCCCCAGCAACCCGAAAACAGCCCCCTCCTTGATTTCCATCGACAGACTGCTCACCGCATCGAAGGAATCGTAGCGCTTTGTGACCTTTTCGAGGCTGACTGCATCCATGTCGGTCCGATCTTGCCTTTTCCCGGATTCTCAAGCTGCGGCCTGCGGAAAGAAACTGAACAGGATTTGTAGCATCAAACTGGAATAGCACGCAAGAGCCAATGGTCGCTTGCCTTCCTGGATCTGCGCGTTGCAGCCTCCGCAGGCAGGGCGGCTGTACGAAGATTCGCGCATAGGATAAGATAACCCTTTTGCCGAACTTAAACCAATTCAGAAGGGACCTGACAGATGCGAAATGTCGTCATAATAGGGTCGGGTTGCGCAGGATTGACCGCAGCCATTTATGCCGCCCGCGCCAATCTGAGCCCGCTGGTGATTCGCGGGCATGAGGCCGGAGGCCAGCTTACGCTCACCACCCTGGTGGAAAACTATCCCGGCTTCCCCAAGGGGGTCCAGGGGCCCGAGCTGATCGAACTGATGCAAAAACAGGCCGGGGAGTTCGGAGCGGAATTCCAGGAAGGCGATGTCACCAGCGTCGATCTCTCCAAGCGCCCTTTCACGGTGGAAATGGGCAAAGAAACGCTCGAGACACAGGCGCTGATTGTGGCCACGGGAGCCTCCGCCAAGCTGCTGGGATTGGATTCCGAGCGCAAGCTGATGGGCCATGGCGTCTCCACCTGCGCCACCTGCGACGGCTATTTTTATCGCGGCAAGGAAGTAGTGGTGGTGGGTGGTGGCGACACAGCGGCCGAGGATGCCCTGTTTCTCACCCGTTATGCAAAAAAGGTGAACGTGGTGCACCGCCGCGAGGAGTTGCGGGCCTCAAAAATCATGCAGAAGCGCATGTTCGACAACAAAGTCATCCAGCCGGTTTGGAACACCGTGGTGACCGAGGTGCTGGATCCGGAAAAAGGCGAAGTGACGGGCGTGCGATTGAAAAATGTCAAGACGGGCGAAGAATCGGTCAAAGAGACCGACGGACTCTTTATTGCCATCGGCCATACGCCCAACACCGGGCTTTTCAAAGGCCAGCTCGAAATGAACGACGTCGGCTATCTGGTAACCCACGAAGGTTCAAAGACCAACGTTCCCGGTGTGTTCGCAGCGGGCGACTGCCGCGACCACGTCTACCGGCAGGCGGTGACGGCCGCGGGCACGGGATGCATGGCGGCCATGGATGCCGAAAGGTTCCTGGCTGAAAGTTCCCGGGAAAAAGCGTGATCCAAGGGCGGCCTGGCGCGGGCCGGCCCTTCCGGCTGCGCGCAGGGAAACGCCCGCAGGCTCAGCGATTTGTTTTCTTTTCCGGAGTGCGGCGGCCATGGCGCAGCCTGGGTGCCGCGCCCTTTGGGTGCGGAAAAACACGCTGCAGGAAGCGCCCTCCGCAGCCGGCTCGTGCCGCCAGCCGGAAAACGAAGTCCTGAACCTCGCCGGAGTTTGTTAAGCTGGAGATTGGATCCCCTCAGAAAGCGGAGATGAGATTGATACAGATCGACCCCATCCGGCAGTTCGAGGCATTGACGGATTGCCCGGACGAGCAGATTGACCTGGCGGAAGCGGCCCTGGCCATTGCCGCCACCGAATACCCCGGCCTCGACCCGGCGCCCTCGATCGAGACCCTCGACCGCCTGGCCGCCCGCGTCGAGGCCGGCCCCACGCTTTCGGCACTGGCCAACATCGCCGCCATCAACAAAGTGCTGTTTGAGGAGGAACATTTTGAGGGCAACACCCGGGAATACGACGATCCCCGCAACAGCTATCTGAACGACGTCCTGGAGCGCAAAACTGGAATTCCCATCAGCCTCTCACTGGTCTATACGGAGGTGGCGCGGCGGAAGGGCGTGCCTCTGGCGGGATTGGGATTTCCGGGGCATTTCCTGGTGAAGCATCCCGGGCCCCCGGCGGAGATTGTGGTTGATCCTTTCCACGGCGGGGCCGTGCTGGCGCCCGCGGATTGCCTGGCTTTGCTGCACGAGCACTTCGGCGACAAGGCTGAACTGAAGCCCGAATACTTTGCCGCCGCCACCAAAAAGCAGGTCCTCGCGCGCATGCTCAACAACCTGAAAGGGTCGTATCACCGGCGTGGCAATTATCCCAAAGTCCTCACCATGATCGAACTCTCGCTGGCCACTCGCGAGGACATCCTCTCCAACGTGCGCGACCGCGGAATGGTTTATTTCGCCATGCGCCGCTATACCGACGCGGCCAATGAGTTGAAGGTCTATCTGAAGCTGGCCGGTGAAGACGATCCCGAAGTGCAGGAAGTCCTGCAGATGCTCGGCCACATCAAGGGCATGATGAATTAACCTGGATCGTTCATGCCGCAATAAGGCGCCGCGAAAAGGCGCGAGTTTTGTGAAAGGGCACGACTTGAGTCGTGCCGTTGGAGTGTCTCAAAATCTCCTGTCGCGGGCTTCAGCCCCTGAGCGGAACGCTCACAGCACCGGAATTTTCAGCGGCTAAAGCCGTCTCCTATGGATTGCCTCTTCGGCACGACTAAAGTCGTGCCCCTTCTCCCCTTTCGCGGCAATCCCGCAAGGCGGGACTGGTTCATGGATAGAGCGGGTCAGTGAACGCCTGCCAGGGCCTCGCGCCGCGTCACTTCAGTTTCAGGCACACGGCCAGGCCGTCGCGCAGCGGAACAATCGTGGTCATCAGCTCCGGCGATTTGTAAACCATCTGGTTGAATTTCCGGATGGCGCGCGTGTCAGCATCACCGGCCCCCGCGGGCACTGCCACCCTTCCGGACCACAGCACGTTGTCGGTGATGAACAGCCCTCCCGCGCGCACCCTGGGGACCGCCAGCTTGAACGCCTCAGGATATTGGGTCTTCGAGACGTCGTTGAAAATCAGGTCAAATTGTCCCGGCGTGGCTTTCAGCGATTCCAGCGCGTCGCCCACCAGGATTTCCACCCGGCCCAGCATTCCAGCTTCGCGCAGGTAGGCGCGGGCCCGCCCGGCGTTGGCAGGATCGCTGTCCGTATAAAAAACTTTTCCTTTAGGCCCCACCGCGCGCGCCAGCCACAGCGTGGAATATCCGATGGCCGAGCCCATCTCAAACACCCGCCGCGCCTTCACCAGCAACGCCAATTGGTGAAGCACGCGGGCGCACGCCGGGCCGACGATGGGGACCTTGTGCTTTGCCGCGTAACGTTCCATCTTGCGCAGCACGGCGTCTCGCGCCGGCAGCAGAGAATGGATGTAGGCCTCAACCTGTGGTTCAAAAATTCCTGGCACATTGCCTCCTTTTTCCTGTCACCTTCATTTGCCGCGACGGAGTTTACTGGTTGTTGAAAAAATCAACCGTCATGCTGATCCCGCGAAGCGGGAGAAGCATATGCTGTACCCTGCTGAAAATGAATAAAGCAGATCCTTCACTGCGTTCAGGACGACGTGCCACAGGGCAGTTGTTCAACATCCTGCCAAGCGGGGCCCAGCACGGGCTTCAATCAACCGGTTTCAGGCGCAGATGTTCCGGATTGGTCCACTTCATCACCGCGCCGCGCTTCACCAGTTCCTTCGCCAGCGCGCCGGGGTCCACCGACTGCACGGCCTGATGCTTGCCGGCCGCCATCGCGGCAGCAACTCCCGCCGCTTCACCCATGATCATGTAAACCGGCTCCAGCCGCAGGGCCCCGTAGCCGATGTGCGAAGCCGAAGCGCACACCGGAACCAGCAGGTTGCTGCACTGGTTTCGTTTGGGCAGCAGCACGCGGTAAGGAATCTGGAAGGGAATGGTTGGCACTTCCACGTCGCCCTCGTTCTGGGCGTTGCCGTTCTCATCCACGTAGCGCTGCACGTTGTGCGAGTCCGTGTTGTACGAACCCATGCCGATGGGGCCGGGCTTGGTCAGTTCCGTTTCCAGGTCGCGCTGCGCCATCACGTATTCGCCCACCATGCGCCGGCACTCCCGCACGTAGAGCTGGAACGGCCAGTTGCCGGTGTCGGTGAATTCGTCCGCGGCCATTCCCCACTCCAGCATCTCGTCGCGCAGCGGCTGGGGCACGCGACGGTCGTGGCCAAGAAAATAGAAAAAGCCGGCCGTGTAATCCGCGTGCTCGCGCCAGGAATGCCCGCGGCGACCGTAGCCGGCCGTGGGATAATCCCAGCTTTTGCCGATGTAGTCGGTCGAAAACGCCCCGAGGTTGTTGATGTCCGTCTTGCCGTTTGGCAGCGGAGAAATAATGATCAGTTCGCCCAGCCGCGGGACCCTTTTCTTCACCTTCACCGTGGCGGCAATCAGCCGGGCCAGCAGATCATACTCGTGCGGATTGTAGTTGAGCGGCTTCGGAATCGGCGCCTGGTTGCCCTTGTCCTTCGTCAGGCACATGCGGAAGTTATACGCCTGAATCTTTTTGTCGGCCGCTCCAGCCTTGCCGCGCGGGCCGTAGTTGATGTTCGGCAGCAGCTTGTGGTGCGAATCGTAGGCCGATACCGGAACTTCAAACCAGTGCCCGGCGTATTGGTGCCCGGCGCGCACCCCGGCGAAGGATTCGCCGTACTGGTCCCGGCCCTCGCGCCCCCAGGTGAAGGCGACCCCGGCCCGGGCCATCAGGTCGCCTTCGTAAGTCGCGTCAATAAACACCGGAGCGGTGTAAGCATCGCCGCTCTCCATGGTGACGCTGCTGATGCGGCCACCCTTCTTTTCGACGGCGCCTTCCTCGCGCAGTCGGGTGTTGTAAACAACATTCACTTTGGCCTCGCGCGCCATGCTCTTGAAAACGTCTTCGGCCACGTGCGGTTCAAAGTCCCAGGTGACGGGCTGGTTGTAGTGCCGCCCCACCCGCTTGAAAAACTCCAGCGAGAGTCCGCCGATGGTTTCCTTCCTTCCCGTATCGGTGTGCCCCAGGCCGCCGGAAACCATTCCGCCCAGATGCGAGCCGGGCTCGATCAGCGCCACCCGCGCCCCCTGCCGCGCCGCCGCCACCGCCGCCACCACTCCGGATGCGGTTGCGCCGTAAACCACCACGTCGTAGGGTCCCCCGGCGGCAAAACCTCGCCGACCGGCCCAAAGCGCCCCGCCCAGCCCAGCCAATGAATTCTTCAGAAATACGCGCCGTTGCATTTTCGTTCTCCGTTCAACCCGCCAGCCGCCGGACCTGAATTATTGCCCAAAATCCCCCAACACAAAAGAGGCTTGTGAAAAACCGGAAGGATTGCTCGCATCACGGCAGGCTTAATCTACGCAAGATATGCGTAGATTAGAGACCTTATTCTACGCATGATGTGCGTAGATTAGGACACTCAATCTACGCAAGCGGGGACCACCAAAGGCGTATTCCTCTCGCGGATCTTCATCTTTATTGCTTCGAAGGGGGTCCTACGGGTCGCGAAAGCTTCACACAGAGTGCACAGAGGATCTCTCCGAACACTTTGTACGGCTTGGTGGGCCACAGAGGACACAGAGAAAAGTGTGTTATAGGTTGAAGCATATAAGACTAAGGTTGGATCCAGCACTCAGTATTTGCCCTGTGCCCTGAACTTTTTGAGCTTCAAGTTCTCAGGTCTCCTGCGGATATTCAGCCAATATTCCTCCAGGGCATCCTCGTCGACTTCCACGTCCGTGTTGTAGAGGGCATCGCGTCCGTCTTTTCTGCAACCGCTTATCCAGTATTGGGCTCTCGTTTCCACATCGTAGAAATTGGCCTTGAATCCGGAACCGTGCAAACTTCTAAAGGACCGGCCTTGATAGTCGACACGCTTGCCGCGATCGCTGATCTTGGCCCATCCGATCCTTGCAGGGCCAAAAAGGCCTTCCGACTTGTGTTCAATCCACATCACGCGCTTCATTTGATCTTGTAGACCTTTCAATCATGTCCACAGGGGCGCACACGACGCGACCTCTGTGGCGAGAGATGGAATGTGAGCTAAATCCAATACTGTTCACTTAGATGAATTTGTGGTATCCTCCTCTCATGAGAATGAGAGGAGGACCGCAAATGGCCCGTACCATTGCTGAACTTCCAAAGGGA
>JAJYJL010001036.1 GCA_021789565.1 Acidobacteriota bacterium | reverse complement strand
AGGCCGGAACCGCCACCCACCCGGTTGCCCGCGCAGAACAATACGCCCAGTCCATCCGCAGTGAACTGGCCAACTAATGCCAGAGGTCTGCGATGCCTGTGACTCTCCATGTTGAATGCTATGCCGGTCACAAAGCCGACGTGCGCCCTCTGCGGTTCGGTGCCCACGAAAACGATTCCCGGACATTTGAAGTAGTGGAGGTCCTTGATCAATGGTACGGCGTAGGGTACCGTTGTTTCAAGGTACGTGCCGACGACGGGAACCTTTACATCCTTCGCCATAACGAAAAGGAAGATGAATGGGTCCTCGATTCTTTCCGCCGGTCCAGCCCGTGAACGGATTCGTTCCCGTTCCATGACAATCCACAAGGCTCGTGGTTAAATAATGGGAGATGAGGCTTAACCACAGGCTGGAAACCTTCCGGAGTTTTCACCACTACGATGCGCAAGGGTGAATTTATCATTTCGGTGATGCTGGCAGCGCTGGTGTTTCTTTTTGTGCTCGGGCTCCAGCGCAATTGGAAGCCATCCAGCCTGAAGGATGCTGCCGCCTCAGCGGAGCACTATGTCCTGGGTAAGTCCGGTCCGCACGGCGGATATCCCGATATTCCCGGCTTTGAGCGGATTGAGACATTCTCTCTTGACCGGCAGTACCGCGCGGCACTGTACAGATCAATTTCCGTCAGCCTGGGGTTCGCGCCCGGTCGGCTCGTGATCTACAACGATGAGAACCAGATCGCATACCAGGTGGATACGCTGGAAGGCGCCCGTGAAGCGTGGACTGCACTCTATGACTTTGCGGGGAAGCAGGGGTTGCCGGCCCGAAACGCACGGCCGCGACCGGTTTACCTTCGCGACCTTACCAATAATCGCAGGCCCGACATGGTGATTGGACTTTATTCAGGCGGCAACCGCTGCTGCACTACGGTGACCGTGCTGGAAGTAGAAAAGGATTCGCTTAACGCCATCGGCCGCATCGAGGGGCTGAATGGATGGCCGTTCGTGGGTCTCGAGATCCGAAGAATTGGCCCCGACCCCACCCGGAAGTTGGTGGTTCACCGGCCGCAGGTGACGGCCTGCGGGACGCAGGAAGACGCCGCTGATGTCATTTCTGTTTATTCTTACTCTGGCGGCCAGTATATAGACCAGACCTCGAAATTCACCGATTTCCTGCAAGGTGCCCTCCGGGAAAATCTTGCCAGGTGGGCACGTGAAAAGACCCCAGCGCTTGGTTTGTTACAGACGCTTGCCGCGCAGTACGCGGTGCTGGGCCAGCCCGATCGCGCAAAGATATTCTTCGCGCAGAACCTCGCGCGGTTCCTGCCCCAAATGAAACAACAGGGCTTTGACGGCAACGGGTGCAGGGACGACTTGAACAGCATGGTTGACCGGCTGGCGAACCCCCAGTCCCAGTGAGTGCGATTGCCAAGTTGATCCAGCGAGGAGACCTCAGAGGACCGGCTCCTGCCAGTTCTCCAGGTAATTCTTTAGGTAGGCCATGAATTGGTCAGCGACTGCGCCGTCGATGACTCTGTGGTCGAAGGTCAGCATCAGGTACGACATCGAGCGTATGGCTATTGCATCCTCTCGGATGACCGGCCGTTTCTCGATGACTCCAACTCCCAGGATGGCAACCTGAGGCTGGTTGATAATCGGTGTCCCAAACAAGCTGCCGAAGATGCCGGGGTTCGTTATCGTAAAAGTACCTTCCTTTACTTCTTCCACGCTCAGCCGTTTTGAGCGGGCGCGGCTGGCAAGGTCCTGGACAGCGCACGCCATTCCCAGAAAGGTCTTGTCTTCTGAATGTTTGATGACAGGGACAATCAACCCGGTTTCAAGAGCCACCGCTATTCCCAGATTGATGGCCTGCTTGTAGATGATGTTGGTTCCCTCAACCGATGAGTTAAAAATCGGAAACCGTTGGATTGCCTCAACCGCAGCGCGTGCGATGAACGGGGTGTAAGTAAGCTTCAGGCCCTGACTCCGCTCAAATTCCTCAGCCATTTGCTCGCGCGTTTGGACGATCCGAGTCATTTCAACTTCAAAAACCGTCGTCACATGCGCTGAGGTTTTCTTGCTGACGATCATGTGTTCGGCGATCAATCGCCGCTGCGGCGTCATGGCAGCAACGTGAGTTGGCCCGCCGAAGATGATAGTTTGCCCGAATGCTGCAGCGGGCTGCGCCGAAACGACCGGCTTAACAGCTTTAGCTTCTGCGGCTGCCATCGGCCGCTCAAGAAAAGCCAGAATATCCCTTTTGCTGATTCTGCCGCCCAGTCCTGTTCCTCTCACTTGAGTGAGGTCCACGTTGTGCTCGCGGGCGATCCGGCGGACAAGGGGCGATGAGCGAACTTTATCACCCGCACGAACAGCAGCAGGCAGTGCTGTAGTTGAAACCTGTGGGACTCCCGTCATCGCTGCATTGGAAGGAAATCTGCTTGCGACCTCAGCTTGTGAGGGCGCAGACGCAGAAACTTCCGGCGCAGCTTTCGTTATTTCAGGTGCGCTCTGTCCGTCGATAATTGCAACGACGGTATTAACCGCTACGGTTTCATTTTCGGTGGCCAGTATCTTCGTGAGGACCCCTGCGGCCGGAGAGGGGATCTCCGCGTCCACCTTGTCGGTGGTGATTTCAAACAAAGGTTCGTCACGCTCGACAAGATCACCCGGCTTCTTCAGCCATTTGATGATCGTCCCTTCCGCGACACTTTCCCCCATCTGGGGCATTACTACATTTG
>JAJYJL010001035.1 GCA_021789565.1 Acidobacteriota bacterium | reverse complement strand
CTATCAAGCCATGGTACGGGAGATCTGCGAGATATTTAACCGCGGCGACTTGGCGGAGCGGTTGCGGATTGTTGACAAGTATTTTGGCTCTGCGACCTACACGCTAAGCCTTTTGTTTCGGGACCAACAGCAGCACATTCTCAGGTTAATTCTGCAGTCGGCCCTGGCAGATGCCGAAGCGGCGTACCGACGGATTTATGAGCGTGGAGCTCCGCTGATGCGTTTTATCGCCTCGCTGGGAATGCCGCAGCCGAATCGTTTTCAAATCGCAGCGGAGTTCACTTTGAACTCGGAATTGCGGCGGCTTCTGGAAGCGGAAACTCTGGATGTGGACCAGATCCAGGCGCTGCTGGATGAAATGCGCAGGGCCGGAGTCGTTTTTGATGAGGCAACACTGGAATTTGCTCTGCGACGGAACCTGGAGGGAGTTTCGGCTGAGTTTCGGGAAAGTCCGGATGACACCCTGCGGCTTGAGGCTTTCGAATCCGCCACGAACGTTGCTGCGATTCTTCCGTTTAAGGTCAGACTTTGGCAGCCGCAGAATGTTTTCTATGATGTCTTGCAACAGAGATACGGGGAGTTCCGAGACCGGGCGGCCCAGAATGACGAGTCGGCGCAAGCGTGGGTCAAATCCTTTCTGGCCTTGGGTGACAAACTGGGTATTTATGTGGGTTAGTGACAGCGGGTTTGCATGCAGTTCCGAAAGCGAATTATTGAATTCAGTTCAGCCTGAATTCCAGTTTTGTTGATGCAAAGAACCTGATCCCATGTCTGCACGAACCGGGCGCTACACACCTCTCTGCTTCGCCGCGTTTGGAAGCGGGAAAAAGAAGCTCACACGAGTATGATGTAGCCGATCCTTTTCGAACCAAGTCGGAATTAGGAATCGAGGAGGAGTTTTCTGCCCACGAGGAGGTTTTTGCGGCTGGCGACTACCTTACCCTGGAAGTGCAGGCACGCGGCGAGAACAGGTTGTATCCTATGCGCGCAGGCGGGGAAACGAGTGCGTAATCGTTGCCGTGCTAAGCCTTGTGGCGGGGCCGCTTCGTGGTCAGAGGTCCGTCCTGCCGAAAGATTCCTGTCCTGAGTTGAAGGTCATTAGGTAATTCCGATGGCAGCGATGCTGGGACGATTCTTCGCCGTATTTCTGGAGCACGCCGAGTTTGAATAATTGCGTGCTGCTACCGCTGAGTGCCGGCTGCCATCGGCTGTGAAATGCTGGTTGAAGCTTGCCAAGGACGAGTGTGTGATACCTGGTTGCGCGAAAAAAAGTCGCCGACGGTCAGGGTTATCATTACGGCCAGCCAGAAAATAGCGGCAAACAGCACCAGGCGGACAATCGCGGCACTCCAGCGAAGGTGCATGAAAAATGCGCCCACCAGGGAAGCCTTGCAGACTGCAATACACAGAGCCACGACCGTGTTCCAGCGGCCGAGATCGATGTAAGCGATTCGCCACGTCGCCAGGGTCAGGATCAGCAAGCTGAAGAACACAAAGAAGTATAGTTTGCGGGACGCAATATGTTCAGACATCAGAAATGTGCTCCAAGTAAATATAAGAGTGGAAAGAGAAAGATCCAGACGATATCTACGAAGTGCCAGTAGAGGCCCATCATTTCAATGGGGTTGTAACGCTCAGTTGAAAACCTTCCTCTCCATGTCATAACGAGGAGGACAGCCAGGATTCCTTCTCCCACGATCATGTGGGTTGCATGGATACCTGTCAAAATAAAGTAGAAGCAAAAGAACATGGCGACGTGGCCTGATTGCGGCCCGGCGTACGTCCAGTGCAATCCGGGGACCAGGCCATCCTTGTATTCGTGCATCCATTCCAGGACGAACTTTACAAACAAAAAGACGAAACCCAGGATCATGGTTGAAACGAGAAAGACCATCAGTCTCCCTCGCTTGCCTGTCTGGGCGGCATGGACTGCCAGCGCCATTGTCAAGCTGCTGCCAATGAGGACGGTCGTGTTAAACGCCCCGACTGGTGTGTTCAGAAGATGACTTCCAGTTTCAAAAGCCGTCGTAAAGAGATTTCGGTAGACCGTGTATGAAGTGAAGACGGCACCGAAGAACATAATCTCTGTGGCAAGGAAGATCCACATCCCGAGGCTTGCCGCCTCGTGCTGCTGTGTCCGGTCGTCAAATTGTTCGGCGACAACGGAGTGGTTGTTATGCAACTTGAATTTCCTCCGCGATGCGATCATACCCATAAGGCTCTTCGGTTACGACAGGGGTTTCTTCGAAGTTGTGAGTCGGAGGCGGAGATGAAGTCTTCCACTCCAGACCTGTCGCTTTCCAGGGGTTGGGGCCTGCCGGCTGTCCGTAGCGCGCCGACCAGGCAAAGTAAACCAAGGGAATAATGTATCCAAGGCCGAGGATGGTAGCGCCGGCTGTTGAAATGACGTTCAGAGTCTGAAATTCGGGCGGATACACGGCATAGCGCCGGGGCATGCCCAGATAACCAAGAATGAATTGCGGGAAGAAGGTCAGGTTGAAGCCGATAAAGATGATGATGGCCGCAACCCTGGCCCACGCGTCGGGATACAGTTTTCCGGTCATCTTGGGCCACCAATAGTGGAGTCCTCCCATGTAGCCCATGATCGCCCCACCGACCATGATGTAATGGAAATGCGCCACGACAAAGTAGGTGTCATGCACGTGCTGATCGAGCGCGGTGGTTCCAAGATACAAGCCCGTTAAGCCGCCGATGGTAAAGAGTCCGATGAAACCCAGGGCATAAAG
>JAJYJL010000064.1 GCA_021789565.1 Acidobacteriota bacterium | reverse complement strand
CGATTGTACTTGCCAATCCGGGGACCTAGAATGATGGCACATGCCAAAGCGGACAGGCCGCCCACGGCGTGGACCACCCCCGAACCGGCAAAGTCAGCGTATCCAGATCCCAACCCATAATTCGAGCCAAGTTGGGAAAGCCATCCGCCACCCCAGGCCCAGTTGGCAAACAGGGGATAAGTGATGGCGGCAAGGAAGACTGAGGACATTGCGAAAGCGGCGAACTTCCAGCGCTCGGCGCATCCACCGGTTACGATGGTGGCGGCTGTGTCCATGAAGACCATCTCAAAGAGAAACAGGACCATCACTGCTACGTCATAGGTGCCACCCTGTGTCAGGAAGAACCCGTGGGTGCCCCACAATCCCCATGTCTTCCCTGCAATATGCAAGGCAAATTCCCCCCTTAAGGGTGCAGCACCTCCCAGGCTGCTGACCCCGGCTGCGCCTCCCATTTGCAAGGCAAAGCCGCATACCCAGTAGGCAAAGAGGCCGATGCCGTACACCATAAAATTCATCATGATGGTGTGGTTGGCATTCTTAGCCCGGCACAGACCAGTTTCCACGGCAGCAAAACCCGCTTGCATAAACATGACCAGAAAGCCGGTGATCAGGGTCCAGACAAAGTTGATCGCCACCTTGTTCTGTCCGACCTGGTTGAGAGCGTCACCTAAAGTGAGCCCCACCTTGGGATTGGAAACCGTGACGTCGTTCACGGTTCCCGTCAGGCTCCCGGACGCATCGCCCTTGGCCATCTCCTCAGCGGAAGGCGGGTTCGCTTCCTTCACGGCCAAAGGAGCTTGCAGAGCTGGGGCGGGGGTGGCCTGGGTGCTGGCCGTCGGTTGGCTGGGTGTTTGGGCCCAGGCCGGGACCCCGCATAAAAAGTAGGTTGCGAGAACAAACCCGCGGATTACCGTATTCAATTTCTTGCGCCGCATGCATATCCTCCGTTTTTGAGAGTCGGCCGGGGGCCGTCTCGACACGCTATCAATGTCAGGAAATTGTTACTTCTTCCAGATGGCCTCCTTGACGTAAGCACGATTCAGGAAGCCCAGAATCCCTGTCAGGCATAACGCGATCCCGATCAGGGCAAAGATGAAGCGAGCAGCCAGTGACGACGTCCACGTCAGGCTGGCCACCGGAAGAAGCCACCCGCAAACTGCCAGAAGCAAACCAACAAATTTCATTTCGGTCTCCAAATAGTTAAAATTCTTACTTCCTGCCCCTTACCTGCCGAGTCCGACCTGCGATCAGGCAAGTCAAAACACCCATCGGTTTCCTTCGCTGGCCGGACCTAATCCAGAAACTCAAGCGGCCTGATCTTGCGGAAGCCGAACAGCGAGTACGCCAGCAGCACAATACTGAGTATCGTTATGACGACTCCGATTCCGGCGTGATCGTTCGCCCAGAGCACTAATCCCGCGACAAAGCCTGTGAAGGACGCCAGGAATAAGGTCAGGTACCCACCCTGTTGTCGATTTGCAGCCATGCATTCCTCCCTTTGCTGATTTCGAATTACAAATCAAAACTTCAGGCCCGGTTGCCCCTTCTTTTTCCTGGTTACTCGGCGCCATGGATGCTGAAGACGTACATCAGACCCAACTCCAGTGTGTTCTGGTCCTTCGTCAGTTCAGCCACCCCGCGGGGGAAAAACGGTACGTTGGACATATCGCGCCGGAACTCCAGGCGACTGACCAGGTCATGAGCGAAAGTGCGCTGCAATGTTAATGTGTATTCGTTGATATGTTGTGGCGTTCCAGTGGTGAACCCGTTCGGATCATCGTAGTACTCGTACCGAACTCCAAAAGAGTACTGGTCATTGAACGCGTATTTGGCGTAGGTCGCAACCCCCTTCCAGTTAACGGAATTGACCCCGGGGATCATGTCGCCGGATCCGTAGTCAAAGTTCTCCAGAAGGGCCAGCTTTTTGGTCACATTCAACTGGACCACCGTGTCTGACAGGTTCCGCCAGTGCGCATTGGTGCCAGAAGTCTGCGGTCCCCCGAGGTAGTTTTGGGTAATGCTCACCTTGGAATTTGGAGTCAATGCCAGGCTGAAGCCGTAGGTCTTTCCGGTATTGACGGCAACGATGTCATTCCAGCCATTGACCAGAAAGCCCGTCAGAGTGACTTTGGGATTAAAGGTATAAGCTGCCCGTAGGCCGAAGTGGTAAAAGGGTATGGCGTACCCGAACAGAACGCCCCGGCTGTAATTCCAGTCAGGACCAGATTCGATAACCTCAGCGCCCGCCGGAGTTACGAATTTGCCGAAGTCAATCTGCAGCCCCTTGCCAATGGGCGCCAGGTAGGAAACGTAGGCCTGCTCTACGTTATGGTCAAACCCAATTCCGCCCGGCTCCAATCCGTTCACAATATTGATGGCATTCCCGTAGCCGAAGGTAAGGTTATAGCCCAAAGGGGTATTTTTGTCCGGAGCCCTGCTGATAACGACTTTAGCAAGGTTCAACGAGAACTGGTTCTGGTAATTGTCAAAAACCCTCAGTCCAGCCTGGCGGCCTGCGGGATGTTCAAAATCAAGCCCATAGTATCCATCCACCGACCCGCTGATGTTCGTGGAATTAAACAGTTTCTCAGCTAAACTCGGTTTGCTGGCCGGGGCAGAAGGCGCTTCCGTCACAGACGCTGAAGGTGGAGATGGGGCAGCCTCCTTCTGCTCTTGTGTTTTCTTCAACTGGTCGATTTGTGTCTTAAGCCCTTCCAGTTCTTTCTGGAGTTCCTCAATCTTTGCAGATGTATCCGCCAGATTGACTGACCCGGCACTTCCAGGCTGAGACTGGGCACTTAAATCGGAACACCCTATGACAGCTACCAAGAAGACTGTTTTTAGCCCCACGGCAAGCCGCGAGAAATTCATCACAGTTCCCTTTCCTTGTCGTTTGGAATTCCGCCCCAACCAGCGTGATTACCATATTGAGAACGGGTATTTCCTGTCCAATCAATAGTTATATTGCGTGTGATAAAAAACTTTTGGATAAATTAATTTTCTGATTCTGATAAGAAAGTAAATCAGCCAAGAGGGTGAACAGTCGAGGTTTCCGAGCGTTTCTGAGACGGGCTCGTCAGGCCTCTAATCATGGGGCTTTGAAAAGACGTAGCCAGAGAGTGTGTTGGCTGCGGCCGGCAATGGTCTTTCCGAGGCGAATGCCGACAAGACGGCCTCAGCTCTCCCCACCCAGGGGGGAACAAACATGCTGATTCTGATTTCAGGAATGCCCCGCCTCTTCGGGGACAAGATTGCCGGATTCCTGTGAGGCGTCGGATGGCAAGAATTGAGATCTCTTCTTTCCGTGGGTAAACCGCGTGTTTCAAGATGATTCCTGCGAATGGGGCCAACTCCGTCATCATTTGTCCGGCAGCGCTTTGGAGCAGGGTGTGCGTGCCACAACGACAGCAGGGGCACAAAAGGATCGGCCTCTCGCCCGTTTACCCGGACCCTGAATCGAAGGGGCCTGGCCGCGGTATCTTCACCGAAAGATCAGAAATGTAGGCCTTATGGTTGCTGGCGAGAAGAAGTTAAGGATTCAGATTGAATCGGCGTCAACCTCGTCATATACTAGTCGCAACCAGGAAGCTCAGGTTCGAAATTGCAGGAGATTCCCTTGACCTGGGAGAAATGCAGGGGCTGTTCCCGCATTACATTTGAAGGCCCAGCTTTCGCGTCAAGGATCGGCAACCATGACGCTGGTCGATGTGAGATTGTCTCCTCATTTCTCGCAATAGGTAGTCGTTCGAGACACTAACAGCTGTGGAATTCAGTGAGGAGGGCTAGTCATGAAGCCTTTGTTCCTCCGATCGGTGTTAGTCATCATTATTTTTCTGTTTCCCGCCTGGGAGATGAATTGCAGCGCCCGAAGCCGTGATTCTCAACTCCCCCAAGCTGGATCGAATCCGGCGCAATCTAACTTAACCACCATTAGAATTCCCGGGACCCGGCGGTCTTTCCTACGCATGGCCGCAATTAGCCAGCAGATTTCGCCAGATGAGTTGCTTCCTTTGTTGGCCCACAATGTGGCCGTAGAAGGCTATACTTACAACCGAAAAGGCCAGAGGCCCAATCCCACCGAATACCTGACGCTTTTAAAAGACTACATTCAGCAGGCAAGGGAATTAGTGGCGCTGGCCGGCTCGAGGCAGGTGATTCGCATCAGCAGTTGTGACCAGGCCGGCACGCTGCTGAAAACTCTCGGCTACGAACTGGCCAGCCCTTGTGGCCCGGATACTACCCTTGCGACGGCTGATCGTGAAAGAGCCTTTCTCACTGACGACTCGGGGTTCCCTCTTACGGCGCTGGAACAAACCCTACGTGGAGGCGCGCCTTTTGAGTATGGAATTGGAACTTTCGAGGTTCCGGTCCTGTTCACTCAGGGTGACTGGACGGCACTGGATCCAAATAAGAAGGACGATCTCCTTGACGCTATCCTCTCTGACCCTCATTTGGCCAGGCTTTATTGGGCTATGACGCGGATAGACCAGAGCACCCGCGATTATCTGAGAAAGACCCCAGGGCTCAAGAGCCTTTTGCCTCTTGCCCCGGCCCTCGATTTCTATGGCTCCCAGATCACGATCCAGTCTGGACACGTTGTGGTTCCGGGAGGCAAGACTGCCGAAGCAGCCTGGGCGAAACTGGCAGGAGTGAGTCCAGGTTCTCCTGACCGGTTTATCCTTCATCTCCTCATGAAAGATGAGGGTTGGCTGGCGGCCTATTTTGACGGATTGTCGCGGGTGAGCCCTGCGCAGCAGGCGTACCTGTCGCAAGCTCAAATCCTCCCGCGATTCTACAAAGCATTGGTCGGAGATCATGCATCCCCCGGTCCGGCCCGTCCGGTTTTTAGGCCGGATGCGGGAATGGTGCTCCTCGCTTCCGGAATCCAATTGGATCCGAATGGCGAGCCCCGTATTCCTGGAAACCTGGAAGTGTGGAAGCAGGTGATGAAGAACTTCCGAAGCCAGTACCATTCCAACCTGGTGAACACGTGGTCCAGGCGGGCCGGGAGTTGGAGGAGCCCGGAGGGGCTGCTGGAAACCATGTTTGCCTTCTCCCGCCTCAATCTGGACGATGGACCATTACAAGCCTTTCTCTCTGTGAACAGCATCGATCGTACTCGCACCTCAAAGGACCGCTTGGCGCCGGAGACGGTGCAACTGCTGGCCGACAACTTCAGGAAGTTTGGTGACCAATATTCCACCTTTTCCGAGTTCCCCTTAAACAATCGCTCGATCTCCCGCTTCATTAAGGTGGCTGAGGACATTGATGATATCCACGGGAGCAATTTGCGCTCCGACGCCATAGGGATTTTTCAAGCCAATGTGGGCCTATGGAAAATTCTTGCTAGGCAGGGCGAAATTCCGGAACCGGGCTGGGACAAGTCCTGGCAGGCAGTGATCAATCCCTTTTCCGCCATTCGCTCCGACGCTCAACTATACCAGGCAACCCGAATCTCATTTCGGCGTTTGTCACAGGTTGCAGCCGGCAAGCCCAATCTGTCGCAGAGCCAAATCATTGATTTACTTGCTGGCCCGGAACAGTCGAGCCCGGAAGGCAAGCAAGTCAGGATGGATCTGGCCAACAAGATTCGCTTGATGATGGCCTCCCAGCGCCTTGCGTCACTTGATACCCTCTTCGAACTGGGTGACGGGCTGGAGTTGATGTCCAAGGGCAAAACACCCTCCAGGAACCTGATTCCATTGGCCGCGGAGCTTCGTCAGTTCCAGTTGCCTAAACCGCTGTTCACGAGAGGTGAAAGGGCCGAATGGTCCATGGGCCTTTATGAAAACCAGCATCTCCAGAGCGAGATGCAGACAAACCTGGCCAAGGTCATCAAGGCCAGGCCTTCTTCCGCCAGGCTTGTAGCGGCTCGTGGGGAACTGGTTCCATTCCTGAGAGATACCCTTGTGGGCCTGAACTACGCTTACTATGAGCCGCCGGGCGCTCAAATGATTTATAACAACTCGCTCTTCGTGCGGTCCCACGACTTTTCGGGTAAAAGCAGCATGGAAGAGAACCGCTCCTGGAAAACGTCCGACGTCTTCGGCCGAGGCCTTTCAGCCGGTGGTGGGGCTCATCTGGTGGGCTCGCTTTCAAACCTTCCCTATGTTCTGGCGCAAGTCGAGGAGAACTTCATTGTTCCGAACAACGTGCAGTCCCTGATTTGGGAAGATCTTGTCCCAACGCTCATGACCGGTGCCGTGCTTCCACGCTGGTGGCATGTGTCAAAGAACGAACTCCATGCCGTCGCGCTTTACCAAAGGTTCGGTGAGGAACTGGTGAGGGCGGCCGGTACAGATCCTCAATTGCGTGAAAGAGTGATGGACATTCTTTCTGATCGCATGTTGCCCAGAAGGTTTGAGCGGGTTGAACGAGAATTGTGCGACGGACGCTCCAATGCCGCACTCAACCGGATGGCCCCGGCTGATACTTTCAGCCTGGCCGTGGAATTCCGCAAGAAATTTCCTTCGGCAGACCCTGGAGGAGGAGAAGCCAAGAAGGAACTTGACTTGCTTGCCCAGCAGTTTCCCAAGGAAGTCGCTTGGGAACGGTTGTCAGAAGATTTCGGCGTGCCTCATCCCGTGTTCGCGGGTACAAATGCACTTTCGCTGATTAATGTGAAGCCCTTTCCCACATACCTGGGTTATTCCAGCCGGCTGTTGGCTGAATCCTGGGAGTCCAACAATTTGTATTGGGCACGCCTGGCAGACGAAAAGGGCTATCCACCTGTGATGTTAAATCTCCTGGTTCCGCGGCTGACTTATCGAATGGCTGCGAATATTGCCGCTACTTATCTGGACGATTGGCCTGCATTGCTCCGGTCATTGCGCGAAACCGGAAAGGAGTTTCAACAAGGGAAGGTGGCTGCTTTACCCGGCGGGAGAAGCAGCTCCGGGCTGTGAAGGGCGTTAGGATAGGGGGCTGGCAATTAGTCATGGCTCCTGGTTGTTAGAGAAGTTGGGATTATCAGGGAAGGTGAACTATGGGACAACGATATTTCCTACTCGCATTGTTTTCCATTGGCGCTTTTGCGGTTTCTGCTGTTGCGGCTACAGCTCAGAAGCCGGACTCCAACGTGACGGTCGTCCACATCAATGTCAACATGGTCCAATTAGACGTGGCCGTAACGGACAAGAAAGGCAGGTACGTGACCGGCCTGGGGCCGGCCGATTTCGAGGTTTATGAGGACGGAATTCGGGAAAAGATTGCAGCATTCGGCGAGGAGAACGGTATGCCTCGAAGCGTGCGATACTCCGGACCAGGCGGCAAGGTGCCTCGACTGGACAAGTACGTAGTCGACAATCCATCGGGGTCCAATCCGATTGCTCCCTCTGCGCCGGGTGCCAGCGTTTTTATTCTGTTTGACACCAGCAACTACATGTACCGGGGGTTTTCCCTCGCCCGGGATGCCATTGCGCAGTTTGTTCGGTCTCTGGATGGTGCTGACCGAGTAGCTTTCTATTCTTACAGCCGCGATTTTTTCCGCGCGTGCCCGCTCAATGACCATCACATGCCGGTTCTGGAGGCCGTCCGTTCCACCGTGGCTGGTGATGATGCGGCCCTTTACAATGCGCTGTTATGGACATTGAAAGACGCCGACAAGTTCTCCGGGCGAAGGGTGATTGTGGTTTTTTCAAACGGACCCGATGACGCCAGCATGGTGTCACCTGAAGATGTCCGGGAGCTTGCCCAGTCAGAGGGCATCCCAATCTACATGATCAGCACCCGGGAGGCAGAGCGAGACCCTCTTTCCACAGCCGTCTTCAAACGCATCAGCTCCAGCACCGGCGGCAAGGCTTACTTTGCCGGACACTGGCAGGACCAGGAGAAGGCATTTGCTTCTATCCGGGCAGACCTGGCGCACCTTTACACGATCAGCTATTATCCGGCCCCAAATCCGAATCGCGGATGGCGCAAAATCACCGTGAAAGTGAGGGGCGCGAAGCCGAAAAAATATAATATTCGCACACGGACCGGATACCGGCCGAGAGTGCTCCCCGAGACAACCGAGGCCGTCCCGCTGCCCGAGAGCGATTTGCCACTTCCCAGTCGCTCTGGCACGCCGTAGTTGGACAGCAGGATTTTCGCGGGTGCATTCCAAAAGAGTAACGGTTTCGTTTGGCCGCTCATCGGAACAAGGGGCGCAAGTACCTGTACGAACACCTCTGTAAGTACCGGTCACCCCGCGCAAGCTTACATTTTCAGACCGTCCAACATCCCGGCTTTGAGCCAGGCCAGGCCCTGTCGGGCGTAAAGATACGACTGGTCGATTTGCAGCGCCTTCTGGAAATGTTGCTCGGCCAATGAGCGGTTCCCCTGCATCGCGGCATAAATGCTCGCCATCTCATAAGCGTGAAGGCGGAGGGTGATGGAGTTGTCCGTTTTCCTTTGCTCGTTGACCGGCACGAATCCCTTGAGCCAGGCGTCCGCTTTCTGAACCTGCCCGGACTTGTAAAGGCCGATGGCACGGAATAATCCATTACCCTGGATGTCCTGGTCCGCGGTGTTGGCAGCCGCCTGCCAGGCTGTCATGGCAGCAGAATTCTCCCCTTCCGCCTGCAGCAGCAGCGCTTTATACACCAGCAGCCGGGAGCTTGTGATTTTGGCAAAGCTGTCAACACCCAGGTTCGACGGAGGATTCTGTGCCGCGGCGATATCATCCAGCGCCTGGTTGAACTGTGAATTTTTGGCGGACTGGAGCGCCAGCATCAACTGGATTCCCCTATAAAGATGCAGGAGGGAATAGGAAAGATGGGTGGGGCCAAAGGTGTGGGAATTGAGAATCTTCAGGGCCTGTTCGTCATTGCCCACCTGGGCTTCCAGCGATGCGAGCCTTTGCAGGAGTTGATCGTTGCCGGGCTCAAGGGCAAGGGCCTTTTGAAAAACGCTTCGTGCCGCTTGAATATGGCCCAGACTGGCGTTCGCGTTGGCAACCAGCAGGACGGTAGCCATGTGATCAGGATGAACCGCCAGAGCCCGGGTCAGCAGGCTTAAACCCTTCTCCTGATTGCCTTCCACCAGCATGGCCATCCCCAGGTTCCGCAGGGCCGAAAAGTTGCGTGGAGCTCTTTCAATTGCAACGCTCCACAGGTTGGTCGCTTCTTTTTGCCTGTTTCGGCTGTAGAGCAGGTCGCCCAGCAGGACACCGGCGTTCGCATCAGCAGGATCAAGTTTCAGGGCAGTCTTCAGGATGCTCACGTCTTCTGCCCGAAAGGGGAAAATCTGAATTTTCAAATCTTCTTTCTGAGCCTTATGGATGAATTTCAGCGCAGCCTGCTGATCTCCGAGCTTCGCACTTGCGTAGGCACGATAGTACAGAAGCAAGGGATATGGAGCCTCTCCAGAACTTGCGGTAACGGCGATACCCCGGTCGAGGACCTTTGCAGCCTCCGCCCATGCCGAAAGCCTGAAGTATTCGGTTGCCAGTCCCAGGTAACCCTGCGGATGGCGTGCACAGGCGCGATCAAAAAGATCCAGTTCGTTTTCCTGCGCGTTCTGGCCCCCGTCGGCCTGGTCTTTACCCAGCGCGCCGGCTGCCAACAAATGTTCCGCCAGGGCGAACCTATTGGTGGGGTCGAGCTTGAGAATGGCCTCTTGCTCGCGCGCCGCCTGCACCGAATTCCCTTCCTGACGCAGTATGTAGGCGTAGGCTTCCTGAACGGAGATATCCTGAGGAAGAATCGAGGCCGCTGTTGAAAGTTGATGCAATGCCCTGGACTTGTCCCCCTCCTTCAGCGCCAGAAGCCCCAACATATAGTCGCGTAACCGGAATTTGTCCGAATCCGGAAGAATACGGTAGAACTGCAGCCGGGCACCCGCCGCCCGTCCAAGCTCGGAATCAATCATCCCCAGATAGTAGTGCGCGTCTCCATTGGTCGGGTCCCGCTCCAGGACCTTCTGGAAGTGGTCGATAGCTTCCTGAGTATCGAAACGGCGGAGCGCCAGCAATCCCATCTGCAGTTGCACGGGAGGGAAGAGGGGATCCTTGCGCAACGCCTCCCTGTAGGCCCTTTCGGCATCATCAATGCGTCCGAATTTCTGGTAGCCCAGGCCCTCTTCATAAAGCTGGTCCGCTGTAAGGGTGTCCACGGGCCCGTACGTGCGAGGAACCGAGTCGCTGGCGTACCTGGCGTTGGGATGCTGGTCATCCGGATAGAACTTGTGGTTCAAAAGGATTTTCCCGGTCCTGGAAAGGATTTTCAGTTCCAGAACCTGCCCCTGGGTGCTTGCGCCCAGAGGAATCTCCGCATGGGAGGCACTGCCCACCTTCAAGTCTCGGGTTGCATGCCAGATTTTTTGTTTTCCCGCATACAGCTCCTGAACAGCGCCCGGATAATCGGCGGTGGGCGTCACAGCGAGTTTGGCAGTCCCGGGCCGCCTGGGAGGGATTTCAAAGTGGACGGCGGCCTCCGGAGTGGCCGTAGTCAGTCCGCCCAGGTGACCTGCGCCATACCAGTACTCCGTCCATCCGTCGGACATCCCCGGATCAATGAATTCGTAGATTCCGTCCCAGACAAAGCGGCCGCTTTGCATTTCCATATAAAGGTCGCCGGTATCCGAGTAAGTCGTGGCCTGCTGCATGCCCTCCCTGCCCGATCCAAAGGTCCAGGTCTTCATGCCCCGTGCCAGCAGATGGTTCTTATAACAAATGGTCCCGAAATCATTCTTGTAATCATAGATCGACATGTAGTTGTCGTAGATATTGAGCCCGAAAACTCCCAGCATATTCACGTTGTTCCTGTTCCAGCTCATGTCCTCGCCGTCAATCACGGGCCACACGTTCAGGGCATCGCTAACGTGCGTGATCACCTTCGACATGGGATAAACAAATCGGCTACCCTCAGAGGCGGCTACACCGGCGTTCGTCCAGATCAGGTATCGGTTGGGGACCAGGTTCTTGTTGAAAAGATGCACCGTAATTTTGAGGTAGTCCTTGCCGGGAAGCAGGGTGACGGCAATGCTGATCTTGTCCCGGAAGAAATGGTCAACGTGGCTCAGGATCACGGTGGCGCTTCCGTCTTTGTGACGCACCAGCGCCCAGGGCCACGGCTCGCCGGGCCAGGTGATCATGTGCGTGTCGTATGGCCCGTAAAGTTCCAGGTCTCCCACCAGCCAGGCGTCACGGGGGTTGTAACGGCTTGGCTTGATCACCGCAGGGTGATAAAAGAGCTGGCGCTTCGCAACCTTGTCATAGGCGGAAAAGATGCGGCCTCCCAGCTCGGGAAGGAATTCCACCCGCAAGTACTTGTTCTCCAGGGCAATCATGTCGTACGTTTTAGGGACGGGCTTTTCCGACCGCGTTTCCCAATCCAGCCTGGTGTAGGGGTACAACCCCATGTTCTCGATGGAACTGAAAAGGGGCGCGACGGTCTCCGCGCTGCGGTAAGTGTAAGTAGGATAGACCAGCTTTCCGTGGGTGAACTTGACCGTATCCGGCGTGCCCGCATGAGCAGTCTTGAGCCCCGCAAGAAAAACGAGGCCGACTGTAACAAATGCCAAGCGGGCTAATCGCATCAGCTTCAAATTTGAATGGCGGCGCGGGCCGGCCACGGAATTTTCACCCCAGGTTCCCATATCTCTACCCTTCCCCCAAACAACCTCGTGAATTTTTGCGAGATTCCAAAATGTGATCTTACAACTCCAGGCAAATTCCTACGATTGTTTTCGCATAACCTAACTTCCACGCTCGGCTGAATGAGTTGCCTTGTTTGCAATGGGCTACGATTTCATTCCGTCACAATGGGGAGAGCTCGTGCCAGGTTTTCACCGGTTTCATGACCTCCGCCGGGATTCCCAGGGTGGCATAGATTTCTCGGTGGATCAGTTCCGGGATGGTGCCTTTGCGAATCTTCAGGACCTTCCCGCCGGCGGTGGGCAGCACCAGCGTGATCACTTGGTGCGTGCTCAGTTGCTGCCGCAGGGTCCACCACGAGGTGTGCACGCCCTGATCCAGAAAACGCTTCTCAATGGCCAGCAAGAGATGATAGGCCGGGACGCAGAGGAAGATATGCGTCTGCGTGCGCTTTTCCAGATGATGGAAGATGGGCCGCTCGGCCAGCGGACTCTTCATCGCCCGGAAGGCGGCCTCCACTCGCGTCAGCAAGAGGTAGGTGCGCCAGATCTCGTCGGCGCTCAAATCCTGGCGGTCGGTCTTCAGCACGTAGCCGCCATCGAGCTTTTCCGCCATCGCTTTCTTCTCGCTGTCCTCTTGCCAGGTTAAGGTCTTCTGCTCCGCGTCGAAGTCTATCCGGTAATAGCGGGCCACGCGCGGATAGCGCTGTTGAAGCCGGCCGATCACCTGGTAGATTTTCTTCGCCTCCTTCAACCGGCCCTTCTCGATGCGCGCCTGGAAGCGCTGCAGATCTTTTTTCAGCCGCTGCTCGTGCGTCCCGCGAATGGCCCGGTCTCTCGCTTGGCGCCCTTCACTCCGGCCGAGGATGTAAACTTCGTTCTGCTTCTCGCGGCGCTTGATCCACACCCGCGATTTCTCCTGATCGGGGTTGCGCGGCGAGGGGGTTCGAATCATCTCTTCCCCATCGTCGTCGCTCTCGAACTCGCCCAGCCAGGGGACCCGCTCCGGCTGCCGACCGGCCACCAGATAGTGGTAGCCGCGCGCCCGGATGGCCTCCAAGTCCTCGTCATACGCCATGCCGCGATCCACCACCACCGTCGAGCCCGGCTTCGGACCGGTGCGCTTCTTGAGACGGTCCAACATCTCACCCACCGTCGTCCGGTCTTGGCGGTTGCCGTCGAAAACTTCGTGGACTTTGGGGAAGCCGTCGCGCTCCAGCACCAGCCCCACCAGCACCTGCTTCGCGTCGCCCCGCTTCGCCTGTGGGTTGCTCAAGGCCTGGCCCTCAAAATAGGTCGAGGTCAAATCGTACAGGTACACGGTGTCGTCCAGATTGAACAACGTCTTCTCGCGCCCGGCCAACTCGCGTTCGATCCGCTCCCGGCTCGGACGCAGGCGATCCAGGTTGCGATACAGGGCCTCGTCGCTGAGCAGGGAAAGCTGGGCCCCCAGAATATCGTCCAGCGCCGTGCGCCCCATCCAGTCCGGCAGGGCGTGCCCGGAGAGGGGAAAGATCAGACGGTTCAAGGTCATCGCTTCGCTCAACTGCGTGGCACGCCCCGATAACCCCCCGCCCCGCTCAAAATCTCGCTCAGCCCCAACTGCTGCCACATCTGATGGCCGGCGTGCACCGGTCCGGCCTGGCGCGCTGCTTCCACCGTCACCCCCTCGGTGTCGACGGGGATCGGCGCGCCTTTTCGGCCAGGGCCTCCAGTTGTGGATCGGCAGGAGGCAACGAACTCTGTCCTTCCAGGCTGGCTTGAAGGCGGTGGGCCAAGTCCAGCCACCGCTCGCGCGGCGCCGCAGCGAGGCTGCCGAGCGAGCAGATAATGCGCTGGCGGGGACCCTTGGGGGTGTGGAGGGACTCGACGAGCAGGTAGTTGGTGTAGGTTTTCCCCTTGTGCGTCTTGGTGGTCTTGCGGATGTACATGGGACACTATATACAGAATCATGGTCATCCATGTCAAGCACAATATTTACTATATTCGTCACTATTCCAGGCTTTCGGCGAGTCGGTGCGGGAAATAAAGGGCTTGCCTATGAACAAAC
>JAJYJL010001034.1 GCA_021789565.1 Acidobacteriota bacterium | reverse complement strand
AGGCTCGGGTGCGCGATGGGCGCGCCCGTCGGGGAGCCGGCTTTAGTGATCATCCCCGATGAACTGGTCCGAAACGAGCCGGAGATGCACGATATTGCTCCCGGCGTATCGCATGGAACGCTGTTTATACGAGACACCACAGATAGATCGTGGCTAATTCACACTGACAAGAGTTACAATCGTGAAAGATTCGCTCTGCTCGCAGTCTTATATGGGTGGCTCTGCGCGCAAGACAATCAGCTCATCTATTCCAACCACGAGCCGCACTACGTTTACTCTGTCGATCACGGTCACTTTCTACCAGGGGGTCCCGAGTGGACCATCGCAAGTCTGGCACGGGCGCCAATCGCGCAGCCGCTCCAAGACATTCGCGGCGGATGTGGGCTTTCCGACGAGGCTATTGCTGCTGCCCTTGCCGCACTGCGTACGGTGACCATGAACGACGTTATTCGTTCGGTTGCTTTTCCGCCAGATGAATGGGGAGTAAGCATGGCAGAGCGAGCTGCTATTGCGTGCTTCATCAGGAAAAGGCGAATTGAAATGCTGAAGAAAGGGTTCGTATGGAAAGGAGCACGACCATGATCAGCAAATACTCGGTCATTCAATTTTCGCCTGATGCACTCTCTGGTGAGTGCATCAACGTGGGTGTAATTGCTTTTGATGAGAAGAAAGTGCGTGCAAGGTTCCTTTCCGATTGGACTCGCGTGAGGCGGTTCGCCGGGGAAGATATAGGTTTCCTAAAGGATTTCGCTCAGGAGGTTTCTCACGCGTCGGCTCCGCAGGGGGGACTGACTGGAATAAGGCTAAGCCCTGAGCTGGACGAGCAACTGATAACTCGGATGGCCACCAAATGGCACAACTCAATTCAGTTGACCACGCCCAGGACATCCACCAAGTCTGTCGACGAGCTGCTTGATGATGCAAGTGCGCGATTTCTCAAACAGGTCCGTCGTGAAGCCCGCGATTATCGCGATAGGCGGGATGCGGCAAACATCGCAAGGGTGGCGACGCGCGAGGCTCTGGAAAAGAGAGTAGGCAAAGCCCACGTGTCCGAGTTCTTGCATCCACAAGCTGAGATCTGGGGGAAGTACGAGCCCCATGTCTTTGATAGTGTTGTCTCCAACGGAAGGAAGTATTTTGCTCTGCAGGGGGTTTCTTTTGAACTCCCAGAGGCGAGAGAGTTGAAGCAACTGGTGGATGCCGTGGCATTTCAGGTTTTCGATACCAAGGAGTCGTACAAAGAGCTGCCAATTGGCATACTGGCTTTGCCGCCGAAACCCCGCGGGCCTGCTCACGCGAAGAAGACCTATGATCAGGCGCGACGGGCATACGAGGGGTTAAGTGCTCGGGTCATGACTGAGGGCGAACTGAACGACTGGATGCGGGAACAGATGAGACAGGTGCCAAGCGAGGAACAACTAGTCTAAGGCACGCAATCGGTCAATTTGACCGTTTCGACCGCCGTAACGGGCGTGACACTTGCCGCGCCCCTTCGCTTTATTGGCTTGTTCCCGGGGGGGGGTAGTCAAACGTTAATGCACGGCGTGTGCCAGCGCCGCAATCAAAGGCCAATGTTTCTTAACCCGAGCCAGGGTCAAGTATTTGCCTTCGACAACCCGAGTAGTATAATGAAGAAGCCCCGCCTGGTTTTCGCAGAACCAGCGAGGCCTTGCCCGAGGTGAATGACCACCCGGTGCGCGTAGAGTGTAGCATAGCCGCCCGCTCCGGTCAAATGCCAGGGCGGGCGCTTGTTTTGAAAGAACCACTTCCTCACTGGCCAAGGCCCTTACGCATCATGCTCACTACATCGGAGTAGCTAATGACTTTCGCCGCTCTTCTTCGCCCGCGCCCACAAGTTCTTTCCGATGAAGGTATTGAAGGCATCATTGATGTCGCCAACGTGAACGACCCGCAGCACCGCAAGTTGGAGGCGCGCCCGACAGCTTTTCTCGATCTGACGTATCCGACCGCAGATGTACGGCGCGTGATTCAATCCCTGGATGATCGATTCTCGCGGCCCGGTTCCTCTGCGGGTCTGTTTCTGTTCGAGGGGCTCAAAGGTAGCGGCAAGTCACATCTGCTCCTCCTTGCCTATCACCTGTTCATGCACCCCAAGGCTGCCCAAGCGTGGCTCACTCAGCACGGTTTGGCTTGTTTACTTCCGTCGGATGCAATCGTCATTCTCACCAAATTCACCGACCGGCCCCTCATCTCGATTTGGGATTTCGTCTTCCACGAACTGACAGGCAGTTTTCGGACAGCCCAGACGCTCCAGCCGGGACTGGAGGAAATGCAGGCTGCTCTCGGTTCTCGGCGCCTTGTGCTCATCCTCGACGAATTGGAACAGGGCATCAAGATCATCCGGGATCCCGCCACGCGGCAACAGAACATCGCGTTCTTGCAGATGCTCTCGGAATGGGCAAATCGGTCTGACCAAGTCACCCTATTTGCCAGTATCTACAGCGATCAGGAAGAGCCAGGCAGCACGCTGAAACGAGTCCCCGCTGTCCGCGTTCAGTTTGCCCACGCGGCCGACCGGGGCCGCGTCGTCTCTCATCGTCTCTTCGAGAACTATCTCGACTTCCATCCTGAATCGGCCAGTTCGGTCGTTGACAGTTTTCTTAACCTTTGGCGGCGGCACATAACCTTTAACGCTGACGAGTACCGCGATCAGGTCCTGCAGGCGTACCCCTTTAGCCCCGACCTCCTAGACCTGATTCTAGAGCGTGTGCCCCTACGCGGGGGCTTCCAGAATG
>JAJYJL010001033.1 GCA_021789565.1 Acidobacteriota bacterium | reverse complement strand
GCCCTCCAACGCTGAAACTTTCGTAAGTCCGACCAGGCCGTGCTTGGCGGAAACATACGCGGCCTTGAATTCGGACGACACCAATCCCTGGGTCGAACTGATATTGATGATCCGCCCCTCCTTTTGGGCCTTCATGTGGGGAAAAGCGTACTTGGTGGTGAGGAAGGGCCCCGTCAGCATCACCCCTATCATGCGGTCCCACATCTCCTCGGTAAATTCCACAATGGGAGCAATATGCTGGACGCCCGCATTGTTAATCAGGATGTCGATACGCCCAAAACGCGCCACCGTGTCATCAATCATACCTTTGACCTCGCCGCTTTTTGCGACGTCAGCCCGATAGAAGTGGCCTTGCCCGTTTGCATCGGTGATCGATCTTTCTGTCTCCTTTCCGCCCGCCTCATTGATGTCGTTGATCACCACGGTTGCGCCTTCTGCTGCCAAGGCTTCGGCGAAGGCCTTTCCCAGACCACTCGCAGCCCCGGTTACGATCGCCACACGTCCTTCTAGCCCTTTGTCCATGTACTTGTCCTTTCCTTGGTTCAAGAGTCGTACTGCGAGGTAGAATCACCTCCGAAACTTTGCATTGGACCACGAAGCAGCGCTTATGACAACCCATTATCCGCCAGACTTATAAGACCCGGCAATCGCTACGTTCTACTTCTCAGAATGTTGTGCCTTCCACTTCAAATCATTCTTGACAATCCACATAAAGGCCGCTAAAAGATGAGGACTCAAACAACCGACCCCGTCAGGCAGGAAGTCCATCGCGACTCTTGAGTCGATCCTGCAACTCCTGGTGGGCTTTGAGAGCAACAGTACCAGTTCTTCGCGAAACTGACTGTTGGGATGCCTTATCAATCCCGATGTTTCGCAACGCGCTTGAGGAAAAACCGAATGAAGCATCATCTGTTGTGCGCCGTGGCACTGCTTGGCAGCCTGACATTATGTGCACCTCCGGGCGCACAGGCACAAAATCCCGCATCTTCCATCGGTTCCCGATTTGAACAATGGAGCTTTCAAGCCGATTTTAGCCACGGCTTTACGGGATGGGAAAGCTATCCACTGGCGCAGGACGTCGGCTTCGACCCCACAATTTCTACGCCCCGGCAGGACGGAAGCTTCGTGCTCCTCAGGTCCGTCAAGGCCGAGGGGCAACAACTTCTGTACGTCGGAGCGCTGAGGCCACTTCAGTTTCATGCCACCCCGGCCTCGTCATTTCATTGGACCTATTCGCTTGATACGGGTGGGCCTGTCTCGCGCGTCAGCTTCATTGTGGCCGACTCAGACGGAACCAGGCACACCGTTTTGCTGCCTCAAACACCGGGCACACACAGCATCCAGATCAGCGGAAACCGCCTCGGAATTCCCGCTGCGGGCGTTGATGTGCAGGCAATCGTCATCGAAGCCAATGTTGATTCTCCGATTCGGGATTCAATCAATCGTCTGACTATCCGGTCATTCGCCGTTCGCGCCGAGCGGCCACGGGAAGTGCCGTTTCAGCAACCTCATGTCATCCGTTCCACAGTGGACAACGTTGCGGTGGCTGAGCAGACGGTTTCAGAACACTCCCCTCTCCAAGTTGCCGTGCCTTCGCCGCGCAGCGTGGACGTCTCTCTTTACGATGGAAGCGGCGCCTTTGTGCGCTCGGTGAAGATTCCGAGTTCGACGGGAGGCCACCGGAAAGCGACAGCGATCTCTGTCGGCAACAATCCCCACCCAGGACTGTGGCGGGCGGAACTGAAAAGCGGCCCCGCTCATTCCGCTTTCCGTTTCCTGGTGTTGGGCAAGGTCCCCCGCCATCCTCGCATTCTCCTCACCCGTCAGCGCCTGGCTGAATTGCATCATCTCGAATCATCGAACGACCTCTTGCAGGCCATGCACAATAAGGCGAGAGAGCTGCGAGGGACAATCCAGTACAACCCTCAAGCCGGGCAAAACATAGCCTTGCTGCCTCAGACGTCCCCTTTCCCTGGCATCCCGGAATATTTCTCGCTCATGGAAAATTACAGCAATGCGATCGCCTTTAACGCTCTCGATTACCGGCTGAATGGCAATCCGGAGGCTTTGGACAGCGCACGGCGGGCCTTGCTCGCTGTTTCACAGTGGCCCACATGGACTCCGCCATGGTGGATAGCAAACGGAATGCACACCTACTACGAGGTCGGCGTGTTCACCCAGAGGATCGCTCTGGGCTACGATTTGATTGCCGACCAACTGTCACCTTCCGAAAAAGCCAGCATCACGGCCGCCGTCTGGCGAAATGCCATCAACCCCACGGTGGAGGAGTATTTTCAGTACGATCGGATGCCCACTGCGGCAAGCAACCATATGGCAAACTCTCTGGGAGGAGCGATTGCAGCAACCGTCACGCTTTACGGCGATGTCCCCGCATGGAATGCGCCACTGGGCACCGCCCTGGGTGAATTGGTTGCAGCCTATGAGCACTTGCTCTCCGGATTGTTTCCCGGCGACGGGAGTGAAGCAGAGCCCGCGGGCTACGAGGAATTTGCCATGACAGGCCTGTCATGGGGACTCGCGGCTTTCGATGCCCTCGGCATTCGTCCCCGCGGAACCAACCACTTGGTGCAGGGATTCTGGTGGCCACGATATGCCGAGGTTACGCCCGACCTCGTGCTGGACTCAGGAGACTTCGATGGGCAGCTTCGATCGCTTTCCGGTTTTGCCTGGGAAGCGGAGCATGAGAATAATCCTGCCCTGAGGGCATTCTACGATACGGCGGTTAACGGAGTTCTGGGAGTTT
>JAJYJL010000063.1:3796-13829 GCA_021789565.1 Acidobacteriota bacterium | reverse complement strand
TTTCTCCTGCATGGCGCGCCGGGCGCGGGTATACGGCGTCGTGCACTCTTCGGGCGGCAGAACGAGGTTCGCGACAACAAGTCCCGCGTGAACACCGACGGTCGTCAACTCGTCCATCGCGCGCGCCGCCTCGACGATGGGCGTGGATTCGGGGTACATCACGAACGCAAAAGTGCTGCGATCCGGATCGCGCATCATTTCGATCACCCGCCCAAAGCGCGCTTTCGCCACATCGTCCGCGGCGGTCGTGTCCACGGAGGCAAAGATCTTGACGTCGAGTTGCTTGCTCCAAGC
The DNA here is from genome assembly GCA_021789565.1 of Acidobacteriota bacterium. The sequence continues at coordinate 13,535 of JAJYJL010000063.1, read as the reverse complement.
GATCGGCAGCTCGAGCAACCGCATCGTGTGTCCCGTCGGCGCTGTATCAAAGACGATAGCATCGTAGTCCTCTTGCGAGGCCAGATCGATAAAGCGATCGAACGCCGCCATTTCTTCGGTGCAAGGCGAATCCAGTTCCTCCGCCATCGCCGCGATCGCCTGCGAGGGACGCCCGCGCGCGCGGGCATCGTCGAGGATGCGCGTTTTGTAAGTCTCCGCGGCGGCTTTCGCATCAATCTTGACGGCCCACAGGTTCGGCGCACTCTCCACGGGCGTGGGCACATCACCCACCGGCACCCCCAGCACATCGCCGAGGTGCGCGGCGGGGTCGGTGGTCAGGAGCAACGTGCGATGACCCTGCCGCGCGAGCCACACCGCGGTGACGCACGATACGGAGGTCTTGCCGACGCCGCCTTTGCCCGCGAAGAACAGCGTGCGCGATTGTGTGTTCGGAACGATGCGCGGAAGGATGTCAAGATTGCGAGGTGCGAAAGGCAGGAAGCGCACAGGGGTTGCCTTTTCGATTCGTTCACCCGTCCGCAGACCGGATGCGTTGCCGCCATCGAACAGTATCTTGCCAACTGCACGCAAGCGCGCCACGCCTTTGATCTCGCCGTCGAGCAAGAACATGCGCTGTGCAGGGAGCGGTAACTCGTGTGCAATTTGCGCCAGATATTTCTCCTGCATCTTGACACGCTCGGCGAAAAACGGATTCGTCGCTTCGGCGGGCGGGAGGATCCCGTTGATGATGATTTGATGAGTGTGGATGTCCAGTTTCGCGAGTTCGGCCGTCGCGCGCTGGGTCTCTTTGATCGGCGTCGCTTCGGGCTGCAGGACGAAAACGAAGGTGGCGCGCTGGGCATCGCGCATCGCCGCGAGGGCGCGGTCGTACTTGGCTTTAGCGTCCTGTATCGACGCGGCCGGTCCGATGCACGTTTGTCCATTGCTCACGCTCGCGGCTTCAATCGTGTGGCTCCATTCCGCGGGGAGTTCGAGCAAGCGCAACGTGTGGCCCGTCGGCGCGGTATCGAAAATGACCACGTCGAAATCTGGAGCGTCGAGAAAATCGGTAAAGCGGTCGAAAGCGGCCACTTCGGCGGTACACGGCGAATTCATTTGCTCTGCCATCACGTTCACGATTTCGGGCGGGAAGAGTGCCCGGATCGGCGCCAGGGCACGGTCCTTGTATTCGTCGGTGGCCTTGTCCGGATCAATTTCCATCGCCCACAGATTGGGGACGCCGGTGATGGGTGTTACCTTATGGCCAATTTCCTGCTCGAAGACATCCGCGAGGTTGGACGCGGGGTCGGTCGTGACAATGAGCGTGCGTTTGCCTTCATCAGCGTAGCGCACGGCGCTTGTGCAGGCCATCGACGTCTTGCCGACGCCGCCCTTGCCAGAGAAGAAGATGAATTGGGTTTGCATTCAAGACTCCGGTAGTAGACGTATGTTACAGACTGGCGGGCTCCGTCAAGGCCGCCCGCACTTCGGCGAGAGTGGGATAGCTGCCTACCTTAAGAATTTGTTGGTTCACGACCGTAATCGGCAGCGCGGCCAATTGCTTTTCGCGCACCAGGCGAAAGACTTCGCGGTTATTCACAAACGCTTGGGCGTGGCTGGCCATCTGGTAACGCACCACCGAGATGCCATCGTTCTGCAGCGCGAGGATCATCTCGTTCACATCGAGTAGCGCAGGGTCAATGGTCGGTCCGCACACGCCGGTAGGACAGCACATCGGCGGATCGAAGATTTCCACACGGGCGCTCGGTGACGCGCCCGGCGCAGCAGATAGTCGCTCTCCAAACGTAATCGGTTCGCTCATATCGGTTCAACCTCCGTTGACATATCGCGCAAAAAAATCTACCGGCGCGCGACCCGCATCGTCTCGACAGGGGCGATGCGCGGGCCGCACGTGGGCAGGCGGGGCACCACGCGACCCGGGTCGAGAAACGCCGAGAGTTGGTCGTGCAATTGGGTAAGCGCGCCTGTGTTAATGGAATAGTACACCCAGCGGGCGTCGATGGCATCGCGCTCGGCATCCACCAAACCCGCGTCCCGCAGTACCTTCAGATGATGCGAGATCAAGTTCATTGGGAGTCCGAGCTTGCCGCCAAGCTCGCAATTGCACTGCACGCCCTGCATGAGAAGCGCAAACACCGCCAGGCGAGTTGGATCACCAAGAACCTGGAATGTTTTCGCCAGGTCGTCAGAAGGCCTTCCCTTATTCACCCCTACCTCCCCGTTCCCGAAAGGACCAGACTGCTCCTGCTATCCCTTTTCTCGGGTTGCCCAAGAGCAGTTGTCTATTCGGAATGGATGCCGTCGACCGGACAGCCCTGTCTCGTAAACACTCCCCCGTCCGGTTAGTAATTCAATGCAAATTGAAGTATATCATTGTTCACCGATTGTGTCAAATGCGTCGAGCGGAGGTTGGAAAATGCCGGCGGCATTCCGTCCGAGAAGAACGATCTTAGCGGCGATATTGTGTATGCAATCCGGCGTCTGGACTCGCGGCCATCGCCTGGCTCATCTCGCTGATCATGGCGACACCGTGCCGGTACTGAAAAGGCCACATGCTCCGTGTGTGGAACAGAGCCACTCGGTCGCCGTCGCACAGCACGTGACCGAGATCCGGTTGCAGCCCAGGCATAGCGCTCAATTGCCCGTTGATAAACGTGATGCCACGCGCTTCTGTCGGGAGCTCCAACTGCGTGAGCAGATCGCCCAGAGTGCTCCCTTCCGGCACATGGACTTGGAGATTAGCAAAGCTCCCTTGATCCGCCTCTTTTCCGTAACGCGCCAACTCGCCATACAACCACACATCGACAACGCGACCGGTCATCCTATCCCCCTCCAATCGGCGGAAAGATACCTACCTCGTCCCCAGAGGCAAGTTGCCAATCTTCCGAGTGTGCGCAACCATTGACATAGACGAGGCGTACCTCTTCTGAAGGAACGCGAAGGTGCTGCATCAGATCGGCGACGGTGGCACCATCCGGTAAATCCAGATCGATGGGAGAGCCCGCCTTCACGCCGGCATAACGCTGTAGCGACGCGAACAGTTTGGCCTGTACGTGCATCCTCAACTCCGTCTAGGGGCAACGGACGATATCTTGTGCCCACAAGCAGTCGGCGCAGGAGGGATTCCAGCCCCAGCACGCCTCATTCCGCTCCCGCAGGTCGCAGCTCGCGCGCAACTCACAATTGGCGCACGATGGAAAATGGAATCCACGAACCTCGCCGCGAAAGTTCACATACTCCTCCGACATCCAGATCTCGGCGAGCGACTGCTCGTTCACATTACCCAGCAAATAACGGCTCACCTGCTTTTTGCCGCCGTCGATCGCAAAGTAGCCGTACTGGTGGGAGAGGGCGTAACACGGCGAGACGCCTCCGTCCCAGCCGATCACCATGGATTTGTCCTGGATGAACCGGCAGTGCCGTTCGGCGCCCCAGTGCATCCGGGGCAGCTCCAAGGTTCCCCAGATGACCCAGGCATCCGCTCTGACCGGCCAGCCGGCCGCCTTGAACGGAGGTCGCGGCTCGTACCCGTACAGCACTTGCTCGCGCATCTCTTCAGTGTAGGGAATGACATTGCTAACAAGAACCCGCGAGGCATTCAGGCGCGAGGCGAGTCCCGCCAGTTCACCCAATTCGGCTAGATTGCTTTTCAGGGCAACAAACTCGATCCCCAGCGCCGGGAAGAGAGAACCGAGTTGGGCTTTGGCCTCATTCAGGTAACGGACATTGCCCAGCACTTGCGACAACAGAGCGCCGCGGACATCGGCGTAGGTCTCGGGCTTGGCTCCGTCGATCGAGATCACCAGACGATCCACCCCCAAGCGCACCAGTGCGCGAGCCTTTTCCTGGGTTAGTAGCAATCCGTTAGAGCCAACGGACACGGCCAAATCGCGCTGGCGTACTTGCCCGATCATCTCGAGAAGGTCCGGATGGGAAAGCGGTTCCCCAAAGCCGCTGAACACGACCCGTTTCAGATCGGGTAGCCCCGCCATGCTCTCGATAATGTGCTGGAACGTCTGCGGAGACATCTTGGCTTCGGGGTCGCCCCAGGCATGGCGGATACACGTGCGGCAGTGCAGATTGCAGCCCGTCGTGGGCTCGACGTACAGCTTGTGCGTATCGGGAACGCGCGGACGGAGGGTTAGGTCACCGCCGCGATCGTCCAGCCAATACTCGCCGGGGAAAGCAATCCCTCGGCGCCCTACAAAGTCGGCCGGCAGCGTGAACCGGCCGTCCGCGTCGGTTGTGATTTTGGGCATCGGGCTCGCATAAAAAGGGGCAGGGCGCTCGGCGCCCTGCCCGCATCCCATAACGAACTAGAGTTCACCAAGGACTGAATCGAGCGCACTATCCGACACATCAAAGACCTGATTGTGCGGCGGCAGTGGAACGATCTTCATGAACTCGGGCACGCGGTCCGCCGCTTTGCTCAAGCCGGCGGCCTCGTTGAACGCGTGCTCTTTCTTGAGGATCGACGCACCGAGAGCGACCACATCGTCCGCAGTCCATTTCGTGCCGAAGACCCCGTTGACTTCCTCGACCATTCCTTCAAAGCCGCTCGCAATATCCAGAATGGCAAAGGCAATGAACAAGCAGTGTCCGCTCGAGTCGATGAAGGCTGTCGTGGACTGGAAAGCGCGGCTCAGTGCGGCTTTGCCTTCGGGCGATAGCGGGTCTTGCTTCCCGCTCACACCCAAGATCTCGGGCGCGATCGTATAGCCGGCGGTATGGTCGGCACCCATAGGCGTGGTCGCATAAGTGATGCCGATGCCTTTGACCGCGCGCGGCTCGTAGGCGGGCATGCCCTGACCCTTGATGGCCGGCACTTCTTTTACACCCAGAGCTTTGCCGGTTCCGCCGGTACCGGTTCCCAAGAGGCGACCCATCGGCGTTCCTTTGCCCATTTCGTGAATCAAGTTGATGGCGCCCTTGCTATCGCCAAAGGCGAGCACGCCCGCTTTCATCGCAACGGCGATAGAATCGCCGGTCTCGATTGTGTCCAACCCATAGCCATTGCACAACTTGATCATCTCAGCGATGGCGTCAAGATCGTCGATGCCGCAGTTGGCGCCAAAGGCCCAATCGGACTCGTACTCGACGCACGAGCTAGCTTCCTTGCCCTGCGTGTCGTACCAGGTGTTGGAGCACTGGATGACGCAGCCCGGGCTGCACGCGTGGTTGTACGTCTCTTTCCCCAGGCGTTGCTTGACCCCTTCGAAGATGGCTTCCCCGGCGATCTTGGCCGCCCCTTCAAAACGGCCGCTCGAGAAATTGCGCGTCGGCAATCCGCCCGCCTCGTTCAGAACGTTGATGAGCACAGCCGTGCCGTAGGTGTTCAGGCCGCCCTTGGGTTTGGTGATGTCGTGCTTCATCAGGGCCTCGGTCATCTTCTTGCGGCCCAGTTCGAACAATGCTTTGTCGGCAATGGGCACCCCGGGGGCACCCTGGTCGTCGACGAGTATGAACCCGAGTCCTTTGCTCGCCATCACCGAGCCGAGGCCACCGCGGCCGGAATAGCGGCTGGGGCGCTTGGATTCATCGTTGAACACGATGCCTGCGTTGCCATAGCCGTGCTCGCCTGCCACGCCGTGGCCGGCGATAGAGATTTTGGAGCCGAACCGCGCATAGAGCTGCGGGAAGACCTCATAGAGATCTTTGCCGAGATACTCCGTCGCGTCAAAGAATTCGACCTTCGGCTTGGCGGCGGCAGCATCCCAGGTGAGCTTGATCGCCCAGGACTTGGCCTTGTCCTCAGGCTGTCCTTCGAGGACCAGGGCCTTGATCTGCATCACTCCCACGTCGCGCGCCCAGGAGGTACCCGCGTTGGCTTCTTTGATTCCTCCCGTCAGTGGAGATTTGCCTCCCACCGAAACGCGAGACGAGGTCGGGGCTGCAGTCCCTGCCAACATACCTGGACTGAACACAAGTTTGTTGTTGGCGCCGAGCGGATGACAGAGCGGTGGCACCTCTTCGGCAACGAGAGACGATGTCAATCCGCGTCCCCCCAGGTGCTGGTAGGCTTCGGGGACCGGATCCACGCGTGCGCTCCGGTCGGTCATGTTAATCCGGATGAACCACATAGTTTTCTCCTTTTGAGCCATGTCCTGCGATTTGAAGAACCCACGGGTCTGGTTTGACCTCACCAAATCCAACTGCCTCCTCAATACCTCGAAAAAACTAAGGCCTGCCCGACAATCTTGGGATTGGTCGAACGCAGGCTTTCATCACCCGAGTTGGAGTGTCCGGCAGGCCCATTGGAAGCACCCTCACCAGCGCCAAACTATTTCAAGCGTAATTGAATTATATCCCCGCGCGCGACTAGTGTCAAATCCGCGAATCTCATAAATTCTCTGCTCATAACTGTTGCCTACCATAAAAAAAGCGCCTCCTGTGTCGTTGTACCACGCGAGGCGCTTTCTTCCTCTGTCTGCTCTAGTGGAGCGTTTGATAGGTAATTTAACATAGTCCGGGCGCCCGCTCGGCCACCCAATCGCGGAGATTCCGCCGGGTCCACGACCATTGGATCGGATGGACAAACAAGCGATTGTATTCGGGTGCACTGTCGTACAAGTGCTCGATCAGTTCGCGACGGCTTTGCCAACTGCCGTGTTGGAGGTAATGCGCTTCGAAACTCCGCAACAACAGTTCGGCTTGATTGAGCCAGGAGGCGCGCGCGGGAGTGAACAGCACACGCAACTGCGGTCGATAGCTGCGCGCCAGGGCCAGCGTATCCTCCGCCGTGCGGGTCGGTCCGCCATCCCAGATCAGATGAATCCGGCGAGCCTTGCGGTACGGCTTCAAGAGATCGGGCAACACTTGGCGCAGGTGCTCACTGTCATTGCGGTCCAGGCACCACCCTTGCATCTCGCCGCTGTGCACCAGCAACGCGACCAAGAAGTTGACCGTGCCATGGCGCACATATTCGAACTCTTGGTGGCGGACCTGCTCGGGTCCCGTCCACTGCCGGGCGGCGCGCTCCAGCGCCTGCAGATTGGGTTTCTCATCAAGGGCGAGGACCATCTCGTCCCGCTCGGCCAAGCGCTCGACCCGTTCATAACACCATAAAACACGGCTCGCCCGCTCCAGGAACTCAGCATTGAGCGTCGGCGTAATCCAGTACCGACTGCGATGCGGTTGCAGATCGGCATCCCGCAGGATCAACGAGACGGTCGAGTGAGCAATCTTGGGTCGGATCTTTCGTTCCCGGGCGACCCGCGCGAGACTGCGCGTGGACCAGTGGGTCATGTTCAGACCCAATCCGGCTGGATCGCAACAGGCCAGTTGCTCGATGGCGACCCGTTCTAGCGCCGAGATTTCTCGCGGGCGCCCAGACCGCGGTTCATCGTAAATCGAGTCCAGCCCCTGAGCTTCAAAGCGACGACAGACGTACCAGATCCCAGTCCGGGTCACGCCCACGTGTTTCGCTAGTTCATCGATGATCGTGTCGGGATCGGTCATCGCCAAGAGAATGCGACAACGACGTGCGACTCGCTGTTGCGTGCGTCCATTGCGCAGATGGGCCTGCTGCACCCGACGCTCACCGTCTGCCAAATGGACGAGTTTCGGAGGACGTCTCCTCATGCGCGTTCAGTCCCATTCTAGCGCTTTCGCGCACGAGGAGTATACAGCTATCCGGTCGCAAGGGCTATGCGAGCCGTCACCGTGACTATGTTAAAAGACTTATCGACCGGTTCACTAGGAGGTTTGTTGACTCAGCAACTCTGCCTCCATGTATGGCTACGCTAAGATTGCTTACATGCCGTGCTTGACAACAAACCCACCATCGCAATTGAAGCCGGGCGCGGGTGCGCTGCCCGTTGTGCGAGCACGTGCAAGGACAAACCCGCATAAAGTGCGCATCAGGAGGCGAAACCTTCCCAAAAGCTCGCCAGGGAGGTTCAGTCACGGCTTTGCGAAGCGGATTGACTCTTTCCAACAGCATCGGGAAGGTTTCGCTCCAATGCATATTATCTCCCGTTCATATCATTCTGCAAAATGGGCAATGGACGAAAACGCGCTCTCGAGACGGTCAAACGACCCGCAGCAGATGTGCGGGGTAATGGATCTTTTAATCGGCTCACGTCTTGAGCGGCTAGCTCTGCACCAAGGCCAAGCGTGAGCACCCGCGCCTTCATGCGTTGGGGGTCGAGGAGAGGGTTGAGCCGTTCTCGTAGTGTCGCGCACGTGTTGATTGAATAATAGACCCAGCTCACGCTCGAACGAGCAATCAGGTGCGGCGGTGCAGTCCGACATTCAGAGCCAGAGCTCCTCCTATTTTCCCTCAAAGTAGCTGATCCAGCAAACTTTCCATCTCCGGGTCGCCACCGGCAGGAGGTGACCATTCCAGGTGGATAACCTCGGCACCTTGAGTTTCGAGTGTCTCGACAAATTCCTTCACGCCAATATTGATGACCGCTGGCTTTTGTGTGCGCAATTCATCCAGTTTGCTTTCCATTATCATCACCCCTGAGCCAAGATCACGTTGCCGCACAATCGGGCAGCTTCGTCGGCACTCGGCATCACGATCACGCCGGCTTCTTCTAGCGCTTTGGTCTGTTTATGCCACCCCTGAGGATCGGCCTCGGTGCCACAGACCGAGGCGACAACGCCGACATTCTTGCGCCGCGCATATCGGATGGCTTCCATCAAATCGCCTACGGGGTCCGGTGACGCATCGTAGCCCAGAATGAAATCCAGAAGGAGAACGGCAACATGAGGATTTTTTAACTCCGTCAAGATTCGCTCACGCCGGCAGGACGAATCGATCATCGGATGGGCTTTGCCATCGGTAAAGAACTCGGAACCCACATCCACCAGAGTATGCCCGCCACTCACCCGCGGATCGGGGAGCAACAGGTTTCCCGGAAGGGGCGCATTCGAGTGGGCCCGAATGCCCATCTCTTGGAGAATCTGCTGGGCTTGATAAAAGAGGGTGCCTCCCGCAAAAATGCCTCGAACTTACTTCCTCTCGGTGTGGACGCCGGCGCTCAACAATCCGAGATTGGATTCGAGCAATGGTGGTGTTTCGCCCTAGAAGGACGTATTGCCGCTCGCGATTTGCACGGCGACGCGCGCCGCTTCATCCAGCGTGCGGGCGGCACGGTAGCGCACGTTCGCATCGGCAACTCGTCACCGATGCCGAGAAAGCAGGCCGCGACAGGCTTACGGCAGGGCGCGATGCGTTCGACCAAGCACGCCAGAGTTTTGGCTCCCGGTGGCTTGGAGACGACCGCGATCACCTGGGTGGCCTCATCGCGTTCGAGGGCGTCGACTGCGGAAAGCAAGGAGATGCCGCCGATAGCATCAGAGACATCGCGCCCTCCCGTGCCGATGCCGTGCGAAATACCCGAGCCCCAGCGATGTACGAGCGTCGTGAATTCCTGCAGTCCGGTCCCGGCAGCGCCTATCGCGCCAACAGGTCCGCGGCGGATGACATTGGAAAAGCCAAAGCCGATGCCGCTCACGATGGACGTTCCACAATCCGGGCCCATGACAATGAGCCCATGGCCACACACATATTGCTTAAGAGAGAGTTCGTCTTCAACGGTCACGTGACTTGCTGAAGATGAACACATTCAATCCGTGCTCGATCGCCCGGGGTGCTTCGCGGGCGGCGTATGCCCCCGGCACGGAAATCGCGACCAAGTTGGAGCCAGGTTGCTGCGCCAGCGCGTCGTCGAGGATACGGGGTACTGCTTCGACCTGGGTCGTAGATCGG
>JAJYJL010000063.1:0-3786 GCA_021789565.1 Acidobacteriota bacterium | reverse complement strand
CCTGCTGCATACACTGGTTGGTATGCTCAAGGACTACGCGGATCACCTGCTCGCTCTCCGCCACCACCGCGACGATCAGGTCGTTGGGAGTCGCAGAAAGGACTTCGGGACTCGACACCTGTATGACCGCGAGCAGTAACTTGTTTTTATCCGTCCCCATCAGCGCGGCTGCCTGCTGCACGCCCGGCCGCTCCGCGATTCGTTTCGCGACGCGCACCAGAAAAACGGAGTCGTAGAACTCATTCTTACGAATGCTACATCCCGTGGCCATTGCGTGTATCCTTCCCAAACTGTGCGAACGCCGCTCTTGGGTTGGCAATGCTTGCTGCGCTCTGCACTGGCGCGACCCGCCAGAAATACTGCCAGGACCGGCAGAAGTCCCCTTGCATCAGGAGCGGAGCATTGGCAGCGCTTCCACTCTACACGGGATCGCGAGCCCTGGCAATGGCAGCCCTTGCCAAACTCGCACGCGGAATTTGTAGAGATTTGACTAGCCCCACGAAGGGTGATAGGCGATGAGGGCGGGCACGATCCGAGCGTCGCAGAAGGCAAGTCAACTGTCATTGACTTGTCGGATTGCTCACGCTTGTAAAATCTCGTCGAGAACGAAGAACGCGATCGAGAGATCACTTCTCGGCCGCGTTATTTCCCACAAGGCTTTGGTGCACGCTTGAACAATCCCGCTCAGACCAATCTGCGGGGAGCGCTAGACTGGCCACCGAACTCCCATTCCCGTTCCACCTCCGAGCCGGAGCACCTGGGTTCCAAGCCCGGGTGAACGACTCTTATCCACCGATTTCCGACATGGCGCCGACACTGATCCTGAACTCCGCGTCCAGGGGATGCCGCTCGGGCTTGGACGCGATCACCCGCGCCAAGAGCTCCTGTAAATCGGCTGGCGTGCTGTGGATGGCCCCTCGCAGGTTTATTCCGGAGGGTCCGAATAAGCACGCGCGTGCCTCGCCGCGCGCCGTGACGCGAATTCGATTGCAGATGCTGCAAAAATGATCGCTCGCCGGAGTGATGAAACCCACCGTGCCACGCGCGTTCGGCAGACGATAGGTCCTGGCCGGTCCGTTGCCGACGGGTCCGGAAACTTGCTCCAACTCCGGAATACGCACGAGGAGTTCGTGCGCCGCGATAAAGTGTCGTGGAAAAAAACCGCGCGACGTGTCGCTCATTCCAACCGGCATAAGTTCGATGAAACGGACGTGCCATTCGTGATCCAGCGTCAAGTGCGCAAAATCGACCGCCTCATCGTCATTAATCCCGCGCATCACCACCACGTTGAGCTTGAGCGGCGCCAAGCCCACTTGATCTGCCGCATGGATTGCGCGCCAGACCGGCTCGAACGCGTCGACGCCAACGACTCGGGCAAAACGCTCCGCGCGCAGGGTATCGAGACTGATGTTAACGCGACGCAACCCTGCATCGGCGAGCGAATGCGCCAGACCGGCCAGGCGAAAGCCGTTGGTCGTCAATCCTAAATCGCGAATGCCATCCACTTCCGAAATCGCGCGGACGATCTCCACGATATCCCGCCGCAACAGGGGTTCTCCCCCCGTCAAGCGAATGTTCGTGATGCCCAGGGGCACGGCCGCGCGGACGATGCGCGCGATTTCGTCCGGAGTTAAGGGTGACACAGAAATGTGCCCGTGACCGTTCGGCGCGCAGTAAATGCAACGGAAGTTGCAGGCTTCCGTCACGGAAATGCGGAGGTAATTAATGGAACGACCGTAGGTATCCTGCATGCTACTGAACTTTCAATAATTAATGTTCGCGTCCGGCGCTCATGTACGTTAGTCAGTACATGAGACCATTTGGTATATCCCGACAACTAGCGCGGCGTCGACGTCGTGCACTCAGCCTGCTGCGACATGGATGGCAGCCAATAGGAGTTGCCCAGCAAGTCGGAGTGACTGCGCAAAGCGTGCGCCGCTGGCGGCGAGACGCCAAGCGTTCCAAGCCCCCACACAAGCTTCAGCGCCGTGCTCCCGGAAGACCCAGTCGTTTAGCGACGGCACAACAGGGGCGCTTGCTGCGGGCCCTGACTCGAGGGGCCTATGCGTACGGGTATGCTGAAGACTACTGGACGCTGGATCGGATTGCCCATTTGATCTGGGAACGGTTTCGCGTGCGCTATCGGACGAGCGGCGTGTGGTACCTCTTGCAGCGACTGGGCTGGAGCTGTCAGAAACCGCAACGACGCAGTCTCGCCCGAGATGACGAAGCCATTGCCCATCGGAAACACTACATCTGGCCGCATATAAAAAAAGTGGCATGAACTCGGCGCAACCCTGATTTTCCCGGATGAAAGTGGGTACTCAGCGGTGTCGCCACTCAAAAGGACTTGGGCACCGCGGGGTCAGACGCCGACCATTCGTACCAGTCTCGAACACAACGAACGCTTGAATCTGAGCGGCGCGCTGAGCGTGACGCCGGGCAAGCGCAAGATCAAATTGCACCTGCGGTCCCACCCGGAATCCATCAGCGGCGAGCAGGTGATCGTCTTTCTGCGCCATCTGTTGCAGTCAATCCGAGGACCGATCGTCTTGGTCTGGGATAAGCATCCAACCCATGGCCGGCGAAAGGTCAAGGCGTTTCTGGCCCAGCACCCGCGCCTCCATGTGTATCTGTTTCCAACCAGTGCTCCCGAGCTCAATCCGACTGAATTCGTGTGGACCCAGATCAACGAATACACTGCGAGCACCGCACCCCATGACGGGGCTGAAATGCGGACCAATGTGTTCGCGGCCATTGCTCGAACGCGGCGTTCACAAAATCGTCTCTGGGCGTGTATCTTCGCATCGGATTTGCCTTGGGAACGATAGCCACGCGAACATTATTTATTGAAAACTCAGTAAGTTGTCGCGCTCAGGGGACGGCCGGTAAAGATAAGTGCTCGCAAACGAATGAGGCAATGCCTGCGGCGTCGTCTAGATGGAAACGGGGCACCCCGGCCGCGATCGGATAATCCGAGGCGATCGCGACTACCTCATCCCCGCGCTCGACCCGATCGGTACCGAGTGCGAGGCGGCATACCTCCAGTTTGGGCGAAGGCTCGCGCGCAAAGCCATCCGTGAGAATCAACTCCACGTCAGCTATCCGAGCTGCAATTTCCTTGAGGCTAAGTTCCTGGGGCACGCGTTCAAAACGGGCTATTTCGATGGGCGAAGAGACGAAGACAGCGCTCGCACCGGCTTCGGCGAAACGCCACGTGTCTTTACCGGGAGTATCAATCGGGGTCGCGTGGGCGTGATGCTTGATCACTGCCACGCGTAGACCACGTGCCCGGAGGAGCGGCAGGAGCTTTTCGATCAGCGTAGTCTTTCCCACCCCTGATTTTCCTACAACAGAAAGAACAGGGCTCATGCTGGAATCCGGTCTAGAAGAGGAGAGCATACGAGCGGCGTTCCGACCGGTCGGTAGTACCCGTCGCCCGCGCAGGCGCGGCAGAGAATCTCACCGTTCCGCCGCACCTGTCGTTCGTTGATGATGTCTTCTCCGCAATGGTCGCACACCATGCGCATTCCATGCCGGCTGATGATGGCAGACAGTGAAATGGTGAGGACAACCGATTGCGATTGGAGCAGTTCCTCTTCTGGCATCACCTGGTAGGCAGCGAGCTGAGCATGCCAACGATCGGGCGCCGCCGGGGCATAATCGGTAGCTCGCACACGCGATTGAGGGTGAGGAATCATCCGCACCGCCCTTCCGGTCTCCAGGTCGACAAACACCGCCGCACTCTTGCCGTAATCCATCACCCGCATCGTGCGGTTGCCGACC
>JAJYJL010001032.1 GCA_021789565.1 Acidobacteriota bacterium | reverse complement strand
ATGGCATCAAGCGCCACGCTTCTGAGAAGCCATTTTTCCTCTGAGAAAGTATTCGGCCGATCTGAAAGCGATATTGTTCCTCGTCCCGTTACCATCGCGCGCTACCTGCTCGTATTTACGTTGATGGCTGCACCATTGGCTTTCGGCGCCGTCCAGGCATGGGCATGGGCAGGCCTGGCAGTGATAGCTGCGGGCCTTTTGATTCTGTGGGCGATGGGTTGCATCCAGCAGCAAGTTGTAACGATATATTGGTCGCCTCTCTATGCGCCCGCGGTGTTGTTCTTTCTCTTGGGGATCGGACAGCTCGCAGGTCATTTGACTCTTGATCCGTTCGCGACCCGTGAGGCGCTGATTAAGCTGCTGACCGATATGATTTTCTTTTTCCTGGCCGTGCAACTTTGGGCTAAGGCTTCCGCCAAAGCTTTGAATGTGTTGGGGCTGGTCATTGTTATTTACGCGTTTTCGATCTCATTGTTTGCAATTGTCCAATTCTTTACCAGTCACGGCATGATCTACTGGCAGATCCCCTCTCGCGGATACGCCGTTGGTCCCTACGTCAATCACAATGACTATGCAGGCCTCATGGAGATGCTGATTCCGGTTGCCTTATGCTTCGTGCTATATCGATCTCTAAAGAGTTCCAATCAGACACTGCTGGTCCTCGGAGTGTGCGGGGCAATTGCCTCGTTGCTCCTTTCCGGTTCGAGGGGCGGGATGATTTCAGTGGCTGTCGAAATGGTTATTCTTGTCGCCCTCATCCGGCGGTGGAAGAAAGGGCGAGGGAACGTTCGGGGATGGAGTTTTGTCAGGTTAGTGGCTGCAGCAGGACTGGCAGCTCTGCTTCTTGCCGTCATGCCGGACAGCGGTTGGCAACGACTGGCTACAATCGCCGGCCTGGTCCGGAAGCCGGATGCAACACTTGAGAATAGGTTAACGGTCAGTCGCGACGCCATTGCGGAACTGCGAGATTATCCCTGGCTTGGAACCGGGCTGGGGAGCTTTGATGCGGTTTTCCCCCAGTACCAGACTTTCCCGACTGACCTGGGATGGAACCACGCCCACAATGACTATGTGGAAGCTCTAACTGAAACTGGCGTAGTGGGTGGCCTGATCATCCTGTCGGCCTTGCTGATGTTTGGATGGCTTGTGTTCCGCAACTTGCCGGAGCGGATCAAAAATCTGCGAGGGTGGATTCAACTGGGTGCCGCTCTGGGGTGTTGCGGCCTACTGATCCATAGTTTCGTGGACTTCAATTTGCACATACCGGCAAATGCAGCATGGTTCGCTTTGTGCGCGGGTTTGTCCATACTTCCTGGTGAGTCCGCAGAAATAAAAGACGAACAGAGTTGAGTAAGCAATGAATATCGCTCATTTTGGGTGTCGGCGATGCGTTGTAGAAGAGGTGAAGCCCTTGAAGCGTCCTGCTCACCTGGCTTGGGCCTCCTCAGCTTCAGCCCCGCGATTGTTTTTGCTGGCTCTCCATCGCACGACACGGAATCTTAAGACGGGAGACGCTTATGAGGCATAAAGAGGTCACGCCAGGCATTTTCAACCCGCAAGCGAACGCGCGGAAAATCACCGTGCTGGGGCTTGGGCATGTAGGATTACCCACTGCTCTGGGGCTCGCAGAACTCGGATGGGAAATTGCGAGCGCTGACAGTGACCCGGCCAAGGTGGAATTGATCCGGCAAGGGCGTTGCCCTTTCTTCGAGCCCGGCCTGGACGAAATGCTGGCGAAGCATTTGGGACAAGGAACGTTTAAGCCTACGGACGACATTGACCTTGCCATCCAGTCGTCTGAAATTCTTTTCCTCTGCGTTGGGACACCGCAGCTTGACAATGGCCAGGCGGATCTTAGCCAGGTTGAAACCTTGGCTCGAACCATCGCACACAACCTGAACGGGTACAAGCTGATTGTTGAGAAAAGTACGGTTCCCGCAATTACGGCACAATGGATTAAGAAGACGATTCTTCGATATGCAGGCTCCGAACTGTTACGTCCCGATTTTGACGTTGCCTCGAATCCGGAGTTCCTCCGCGAAGGAAGGGCCGTGCAGGATTTCTTCCACCCGGACCGAATAGTATGCGGAGTCGAAACCGAAAGGGCGGGGCGCATTCTGGGGGAGATTTACCGTCCGCTGAAGTGCCCTATTGTGATGACAGATCTTACAACCTCAGAATTAATAAAACACGCGGCCAATGCCTTCCTGTGCACGAAGATCTCCTTTATCAACATGGTGGCTGACCTTTGTGAACTTTTGGGGGCCGATATCACCAGCCTTACTCAGGGCATAGGATTGGACCACCGCATCGGGCGCGAGTTTTTGGATGCCGGCATCGGCTTTGGCGGATACTGCTTTCCAAAGGACTTGAGGGCATTCATTCATCTTGCTGAGGAGCATGGCGCGGATTTCTCTCTTCTGAAGCAGGTTGAAAGGGTTAATCAGCGGCGGATTGAAATGATTGTCAAGAAAGTCCGGCAAGCACTGTGGGTGGTTCAAGGGAAAAAAATTGCGGTCCTGGGCCTGGCTTTCAAGCCAGGAACAGATGACATCCGCGAAGCTCCAAGTCTCAAGATTGTCGAGCAGCTTCATAAAGAAGGCGCGATCCTTCGCCTTTACGATCCATGCGCAATGCCAAATGCGCGAAAGGTTCTTGCCGAAAATGAATTCCTCAGCTACTGCGCGTCCGTTTATGAGGCTGCGAAAGATGCTGATGCTTTATTGGTCCTCACTGAATGGGACGAATTTCGTGAGCTTGATCTGTCACGGCTGCGAACTCTGATGGCAGTTCCAACGATCGTCGACGGTCGTAACCTTT
>JAJYJL010000062.1 GCA_021789565.1 Acidobacteriota bacterium | reverse complement strand
TAAAGGAAATCTATGAAGGGGGCGGCGGGGTCAAGGGAAAAATGATGATGCTTTGTTTTGAGTGGCGGAGCGAGCAGGGCGGCTGGCGCCCCGATAGATCGGGACGGTTTCGCGAAGCGAGAGGCCCTTGCAGGTGTTCATTCCCGCGGCTGGCGCATCTATGAAGGGGGCGGCGGAGTCAAGGGGAAAATCCTGGTGCTTTGTTTTGAGTGGCGGAGCGAGCAGCCCCCCTTACCCGAAAGTGGGGGGATGCGAGCGCAGCCACACTTCTCCCTCGACGCCGGTGCGCCGTCTTCCCTTTCAGTTCTCAGCGAGCGCAAGCTCACTCATCTATCCGGTCTCGCAGACCAGGATGTCGATTCGCAGCCGGGAGCGTCCTAATCAGACGCGAGAGGTCGATGTTCAGACCATGCGCCAGCCGAGGTGCGCTCCCGAACTTTTTCTCCATGCGGCAGCCTTTCGGCCACGTGCAGTGCGTGCCGCCAGCGGTAAAAGGCGATCACCGCCAGCTTGCGCGCCAGAGCCACGGCCGCGCGGCTGGCTCCATGCCGTTCCCGCTGCCGTTGGTAGAACCCATAAAATCTCGGATTCAACGCCGCCCGATGCGCCGCCTGCACCAGCGCCCAGCGCAGCACGCTCGATCCCTGCTTGGTGATCGGCCCTCCCCACCGGTGCTCGCCCGAGGCGTAAAGCGACGGCGCCAGGCCCGTGTAAGAGACCAGATGCTTGGCCGACGGGAATCGCCGGATGTCTCCCACCTCGGCCATCACCAGCGAAGCGATGAAGGGGCCAATGCCCGGAATCTGCTCCAGCGCCCGAGCCACCGGACTCGCCTTCGCCTTCTTGCGGATCTCCCGGTCCAACGCCGCCAGTTGCTCGCCCAGCAGGTCCAGTCGTTCGAGTTGTCCGTCCACTTCCCAGCGGTCCGTCTTCGGCAGTTCCACTTCCTCCAGAAACGGCCGTCCCTTGGGGCCGAACGGTGAGCGCAGCGGTGAACGAATCCCGTTGCGGTTCAGCACCCCGTGAATCGAGTTCTTGGCCCGCGTCGCCCACTGCACCGTGTGCACCCGATAGCGGAGCAGTTGCCGCTCCTCCCTCACTTGGCGCGGCGCAATCCAGGCCTCGGCCAGAAATCCCGTCCGCAGCAGCTCCGCCAGCACCCGCGAATCCAGCCGGTCGTGCTTGATCCGTGCCGAGGCAATCGCCCGCGTCTTCCACGGATGCACCAGGTGCAGTTCCAGGCCCAGCGGCTCCATCACGTTCAGAAAGTAATACCAGTTGAACGTCGCTTCCACCGCCAGCGCCGCCGGCTTCCGCACCTTCCCGAAGAACTCTAAAAGTTCCGGCTTCGTCGTTCCGATCCTCCGCGACTCCAGCAGGTGACCGTCCGCGTCGAGGACGGTCACCCAGCAACTCCTCTTGTGTAAATCCACTCCAACGTATAACTTCTCCATGGGGGCTCTCCTTTCGAAAATAAGATTTAGTTTTCCAACAACCAAATCCTACTCGAATCGAGCCGCCCCCTTCATGACATCAGATGCTTGCTTTGCAGTATCTGCGGTCTCGCGGAGCGAGAGGCCCTTGTTGAAGTTCATTTCGTGGCATGGCCGTCCCGGCCATGGGCCTTCCCGTTTTGGCCGTCCTGACCGGGAAATATCACGGGCAAGATGCCCGTGCCACCCGCCGGAACGGTGTGCGACAATTGCACGCTGAGACGCCTCGGTGAGGAGTCCCATGAACACGAGGACGCATCCTACTGAGTTACATTACAAAGGTTCCACCGGAGGTTCGCAACTTTGATTCCGCTTGCAATTCACGGCGGCTCGGGGTTAGAACAAACATTCTTGGAGTGCAGCGTCTAGCGGGTTGTTGAAAAAAACAACCGTCATGCTGAGCAAAGCGAAGCATCTGCTGTATCTTACTGAAAACGAATAAAGCAGATCCTTCGCGGAGTTTACCCTGAGCCCCTTCTCCCGCTTTGCGGGATCAGGGCCGTTCGCAAATTGAGGGCGAACGGGCTCAGGATGACGGAGCGCAGGGACTTTTTCAACAACCTGCCAGGAGGCCTGCAAGCGCTTGCCTGACATTCGCCAACCCGGGGGTTATTGATGAAATCCAGCCGTCGCAAGTTTCTGCAATCCACTCTGGCGGCGCCTATAGCGCTGGCGCTGGGAGGTCCGGCCGTTGAATCGCTCGACGCCATCGTATTCCCTTCCCCCCAGATGACTTTCGAGAACCCGGACATCATCCGCTATGACGCGCATTGCTTCACCATCAATGGCCGCGACACGTTTCTGCACGGCGGCTGCTTCCATTACCCCCGATGTCCCCAGTCGCTGTGGCGCGACCGCCTGCTCAAGTTCAAGCGCGCCGGCTTCAATACCATTGAGAGTTACGTCTTCTGGAATTATCACGAGCAGGAGGAAGGCCACGCCGATTTCACCGAGCTGGAAAGCTTTATCCAGATGGTCAAGGAAATGGGCTTCTTCCTGATCGCCCGCATCGGCCCTTACGCCTGCGCCGAGTGGGACAATGGAGGGCTTCCGTACTGGATAACGATGCGGCAGTTTCCGCTGCGCAGCGACAACCCGGAAAACGTCAAAGCTTCGCAGCACTGGTACAACCTGGTGGTTCCGGTGATTGCCAGGCATCAGATTACAACCGGCGGGCCCATCATCCTGATGCAGATTGAAAACGAGTACAACTTCTGGAAAGGGGTTGACGACTCGCACAAGCGCGCCTACATCACAGCGCTCGCTCAGATGGCCTGGAGCGGCGGCATCAACGTTCCGCTCATCACCTGCTGGACGCAGCAGGCACGGGAAAACCAGTATCCAGACATGGCGCGCATCGCCGACTTCTGCAATTTCTATCCACGCTGGAAAATTACGGAAGAGGTCCTGCCGGCTCTGATCAAGCTGAGGAACGAGGAGCCGAACTCGCCCGAGGGCGTCACCGAGTTGCAGGGCGGCTGGTTCAGCAAATTCGGCGGCAAGCTTTCCGTTGACCAGGAAGGCGTGGGCCCGGCCGAGCTCAGCCCGCTCACCAAAACGGTGATCGAACAGGGCGCCACTTTTTACTCCTACTACATGGGCTTTGGCGGCACCAACTTTGAGTGGGCCGCAAAAGACCTGACCACCACTTACGATTACGCGGCGCCCGTTCGCGAGCCGGGCGGATTGTGGGGGAAGTATTACGAAGCCCGCGGCATCAGCCTGGCGCTGGGAATGTTTGGCAAGCAGCTCACACGCGCAGACATGCAGCCCGGCGCAGCGGATTCGACCAACCCGGCCGTCAGCGCCCTCGAACGCGTCAACGGCAAAAGCGGCTTCCTGTTTGTGCGTGAAAACAACAACGCCGAGCAGCAGTTCAAGCTGACCTTTATGGACCCGGGAAGCCCCTCGCATCGCACCATCTCAGCGCCGCGCGAAGGCGAGTTGAGCATCGGCGCGCGCGAAATGAAGATGCTGCCCGTCTATGTCCCCATTGGTGACACGACACTTCGTTATTCCACTGCAGAAGTGCTGGCGCATGGGCTGAACCTCGACAAATGGTACCTGGTGCTTTACGACGATCCGGGCCGCGTGGCCGAAATCTCGCTGGCCACCGAAGACGAGCCGCACGTGGAAGGCGACACTACCTACATCTACTGGGACCGCGGGTACGAATCGGTGGTGTTCGGCGTGCGCTTCGACGAGGGCGAGAAAACGGTTGTTGTAAATCAGGAGCTGATCGTGGTTCTCGTTCCGCGGCAGCGCGCGCTGCGCACCTGGATGGCTGACTTCCCCATCAAGCACTTTGCGGGCGCGGAAGGAGACAAGCCCGTCTCCATTCCTTTTATTTCAGACGCCGCCCTGCTGGTCTCGAGCGGCTCAAAGGAAAGCCACATTTGGGTGGACTTGCAATTCCGTCCCGGCAATCATGAACTGACCGCCCTGCTCCCTCCCAAGCCGGCCAAATGCCACGTGGACCAGGCTGAAACCGAGCTCCGTTATACGCGCGAAGGCCGGGAGACGCGGATCAGCTTTTCAACGCCCGAACTCCCCAGCCAGCCGGTTTCCATCACGCAAGTTCAGACGTGGGTGGAAAAGATTTCCGGGCAGGACGCCGGCCAGTGGCTCGCCTCGCCTCTGCGGCCGCTGGAAGAACTCGGCCGCGTTCCCTATGGTTACGTCAAGTATCGCTCCGAACCTTTCACCTGGAACGGCCAGGGAAAGATGTTTATCTCCACTTTCGCCGATGATGCCAAAAAAGTTTTTGTGAACGGCAAGCTGGCGGGCGAAGCATCAAACAAGAATAAGCAGGTTGCATTTGACCTTGCAAAGTATGCGAAGAACGGCAGCAACACGCTTGAAATTTCCTACGAACTTTTCGGCTCGCCCAACTTTGGAGAAAACCTCGGCGAGTTGAAAGGCGTGCAGTCGGTGGGAATTGGATCGAGCGCGCAATCGGCCACGCCAATCGAACAGTGGCACATCCAGCGCTTCCCCGCGCCGGCCCAGGGCCGGGGCAAAATTGATCCGGCAAAGATACCCGCAACCTCAAGCGCGCCGGCGGCCATCGGCACGGGCGGAGACAAGGACCTGCTTCCGCTCTTCACCTGGTGCAGTGCGGAGTTTGACGTCGAGCAGCCTTCCGAGGAATGGTTCGCCCCCTGGAAGCTCACCTTTGAGGCGGACCGCGATGCCCTGCTTTACCTGAACGGCCGATTCGTGGGCCGCTACATGACCATCGGCCCCCAGAAAGATTTTTACCTTCCGGAGCCTTTCCTCATCAACGAAAAGGGCAGGAAGAACGCCCTCACCGTCGTGCTGGCTTATACCGATCAGCCCGGGCATATCCGGACGCTCCGCGTGGCGCCGTACGACGAATACGTAACTCGCCGGACCCGGATTGAATTTGAATGGTAGGATAGTATTTTTCCTTTTGGGGCCGTCACTCCCCGCGGGGAAAGTATGTGCGTGGCCCGGCTTGCGGTGCGGGCCGCCGTTGACGATGGTGGAACAGGCAAATGGCAGGAAAACCACAGACACAGAAGCCGTCTCGGAAAGCAGGCCCCGCCAGGCCGGTGGGGCTTGGAATTATCGGCGTGGGAACCGTAGGCACGGGAACCATCAAAGTTCTGCAGGAGCACCGGCTCGAAATCGAGCGGCGGCTGGGGTGCCGGCTGCAACTGAAGATGATCTGCTCCCGCAGCATTCGCAGGAAAGACCTTTCCTGGATCAAGAACAAGCCTGCCCTGACCACCGACTGGAAGGAAGTGATCCGCAATCCGGAAGTGGATATTGTGGTGGAGCTGGTGGGGAAACTCCCCACCGCCCGCGCCATTGCCTTTGCCGCCGTCAACGCCGGCAAACACCTGGTGACTGCCAACAAGCAACTGGTGGCCGAGCATGGCATCGAACTGGTGGGCCGCAGCCTGAAAAAAGGCGTCAAGCTGGGCATTGAAGCCTGCGTGGCCGGCGGAACTCCCATCCTGCACGCCATACGCTCAGGTCTTGCCGGTGAAAGTTTTGCGGCAGTCTATGGCATTCTGAACGGGACCACGAATTTTATTCTGACGGAAATGGAGCAGCGCGGCGTCTCCTTTTCCGAAGCCCTCGCAGACGCGCAGAAGCTGGGCTACGCCGAGCCCGACCCCACCTTTGACGTGGAAGGTTTTGATGCCCGGTACAAAATCGCCATTCTCACCATGGTCTGCTTCGGGCAGGCGGTCCCCGTGGACGATATTCCCGTTGAAGGCATCACCCGCATTGAGCAGGTGGACTTTGCCTACGCCCACCGCCTGAATCGCACCATCCGGCTGATTGCCGCCGCGCGCAAGCAGCGCGGCAATAACCTGGAAATCACCGTGCGCCCGATGATCGTTCCGCAGTCTTCCCAACTGGCCAGCGTCTGGGGCAGCACCAACGGGATTCTGCTGCTGGGCAACAAAGGCGGCACCACCACGCTGACCGGCCGCGGCGCCGGAGGCGAGCCCACCGGTGTGGCCGTGCTCTCCGACGTGGTTGAAATTGCCAGGCTGATTGCGGCAGGTGGCGCCGGAAGCACGCCTCTCGGTTACTCAGAATGGCACAGCCGGAAGATCGGCCCGCCTTCGCGCGAGCTCGTCAGCTTCTACCTGCGGTTGGTGGTCCGCGACCGCCCCGGCATCCTGGCGCGCGTGTGCGCCACACTCGGCCGCCACAGAATCAACATCGACTCCGTCCTGCAGGAACCCGCGATGCCCAAGGGACACCTGCCGTTCGTCATGACGCTCGAACCCACGGCGGAGCTACGCGTGCGGGGCGCCGTCCGTGAAATTGCCCGCCTTCCCTTCCTGGTGCAGCCGCCCCTTCTGCTTCCTTTCGTGGATTTACCCTAGCGCCACCTGCCGGCCGCGCATCTCTTTAGAAATTTAAGCAACGAAGTCTCCCCGCGCAGGCATCAAAAGGATAGAGAGGGCGGAGGAACGGCGCCGGGGCGCACAAGCAGTATTTCTCCCTGGATGCCACGCGCCAAAAGGGGCATGGAAGACCATTATAGTCTGCACTTAATAACCGTCCTCTCCTGCCCCTTGCGGTTGCGAGGGCACTGCCTCGCAGGCCGGCCCTGATCATCCCGAAGAACCACCGCGTCGTTGTCGCCCGGCCCCGCATCACGACACAACTCCCCTTTCACATGTTAACCATGTAGTGATTCCGCGTGTGTTACTCTGGCGAATAGGCCACCCCCTGCCATCATCGCCAGCTTTCAGGTAACGATTCCGCCTCCCTGCGCATCTCATGTAATGTCGGGTTCAGGAGCTGCGCAGAAGGCCCTAAACAGAGCCTTGCACATGATTTGTGCATAAAGGAGGCATTATGCGACTAAACTTTTTTAAAACAACCGGATTACTTCTATTAGCTGGATTATTAATGCCTGCTGGGATGTTACTGGCGAATGACACATATATAGCCCCGGCCGTAACGTCCAGCACCGCCAACTGGTATAACGTGGAGCAGGCATCGAACCTTTTCAATCAGATGAACACCCTGGCGCTGAAGGTCAGGAAAGAAGTCGCCCGGCTTCAGGTGCAGGGGTATCAACTGGGCTGGAGAGATCAATCCGCACGGCTTGCGCGCGCCAAAAGCGATATCAACACCATCGGGAATGACCTGTTGCAGCTCAACGAAATGAAAAACGCGCTGGAGCCCTGGCAGCAGAGCCTGCTCAACAAGATCACGCCCAATCTTCATGAGATGGTTTACCAGACGGACCAGGCGCTGAATCGGCTGTCCCGGCATGAAAACCGGATTGACCTGACCATGACGCAGTATCCGCAGAACATTAATCAGATCTACAAGAACGCCAATCAGATGTCCGATACGATCGGCACCGTCACCCAGTATGCTCACGCCGAGCAGAAGATGGCTGCGCTCAACACGATGGGCCGGGCGAAAGCCAGTTCGTGATATTGAATATGGATTGCAGGAACGAAAAGGCCTTGCAAGGGCGGGGCCTTTTCGTTCGTCAGGGTGTGCGTCAAACGCCGCGTCAGGAGGGACCGCACCCCGCAGATTCCAAAAGCCCAATTCCCACGGCAGATGGACACCCTGGCAGCCTTGCTCCATTAACTCATGAGTGAAGTCTTGATGCATTTGTTCAGTCCCAGACATTCCGGGAGAGCCGATGGCCGTTTCAAGATAACGAATTCACCGCGGTGCGCATCTCACCAGGTGTCAGGTTCGGAGGCTGCGAGAAAGGCCTTTAAAGACGGCTCTGTTGACGACTTACGTGCAAAGGAGGCAATATGCGTACGAATTTTATGAAAACAATCGGATTGGCGCTATTTATGACATTACTAATGCCTGCAGGCATGTTATTCGCAAGAGAATCGAATTCTGCGAGCAGCTTGACGTCAAAGACTGCCAACTGGTATGACGTTGAGGAAGCTTCGAATTTGTTGAACAGGGTGCAGACCCATGCCATCAACACAAGAAATGCGCTGGGTCAAGACCAGGTTGCAGAAACCGACCTGGCGTGGCAAATCCAGGCGTTAAATCTCGATAGAGCAAGATACAATATCAACAAGATGGGCGCCGACCTGCTGCAGCTTGACGAAATCAGCAGCAAGGTGGAACCCTGGCAGCAGAGGCTGATCCACAAAGTCACACCTCAGATCCATGAAATGGGTTACCAGTTGGAGGCGGCAATTAACACTCTGAATAAGTATCAGTCCAAAGATCATCTTGCACTGACGCAGTATCCGCATTACATCAACCAGGTTTGCAGGAACGCCAATCAGGTTTCAGGCACCATCGGCACCGTCACCCAGTATGCTCACGCCGAGCAGAAGATGGCGGCGCTCAACATGATGAGCCGCGCGAATACCAGCTCCTGACAGCAAGGTGGGATAGTTGCGGGCGGAAGGCCTCGCCCAGGGTGGGGCCTTTCCTTTTTTACGGAGGAAGGTTACTTACAAACGGGCTGGCTGACCATGGAAGCCCAGGTGTCTATTGCGCTACCTGAAACTCAAAGACGGTATCGGGAGTCACTTTGCTTCCCGGAAGAGGCAATTGCTGGAGGATATTGCCCTGAACGGCGCCCGGCGCCTGCGCCCGCGTGATCTTGATGTTCTGGAATCCCGCTTGTTGCAGTTCCGATCGGACCATTCCAACGGGCTTGTTCTGGAAGTTCGGGCAAAGGTAAGCAACGGGTGCCGGCCCCAGCGAAACCAGGAAATTCACGGCAGGGCTTTGCAAGTCCGTTGTGGCCGGGGGCGGATCCTGCGCCACCACGTGGTAAGGCTGGTCCTGAGACCAGTAAAGCGCCGCAACGTCGCCAATGGTGAGTCCGCGCTCTACAGCCGTAATCCGGGCTGCGCGGAGGGTGCGCCCGATCAGGTCCGGGACGCTCACCTTCTGAGGTCCCAGGCTCAGCAGGACGTGGACGTCCTGACGCGGTTTGATGCTGGTTCCCGCGGCGGGCATCTGCGACACGACGGCGTCCGCCGCAATCTTGTCACTGTAGAGGCGGTCTTCAACCTCCAGACCCAGGCCGAGCGCGCGGACGGTGTTCCGGGCCTGTTCTACGGGCATGCCAACCAGGCTGGGCAGTGTTTCCTGCCGCCCGTGGACGGTGAGGCGAATGGTGGTGATGGCGGAAAAAACGGCCACCGTCATCAGAACGGCCGCGAGAAAAAGCAGACGAAACACGCTCCGGACTCTGGGGCTGACTTTCATACCTCATCCCTAATATGGCCGACAGCCGGAAAATTATCAAGCCGGGTACCAGCTCGACCCCACCCTTCATCCGCGCCGCTCCGCGGGACCCGCGTGGGTGTGCTCTGAAGCAACGTGTTGAGGATGTTCCGGGGCAGGCTCAACGTGCACCATCACGTCCGCCACCCAGTCCAGCCTCTTGCGGATGGCGAAACGCACCTCGGTTGCGATGTCGTGCGATTTCCTTACCGTGAGGTCGGGATCTACCTCCAGATGGAGATCCACGTAATACTCCAGCCCCACGTTGCGGGCAAAGCATTTTTCCACACCGACGGCCCCGGGAACCGTGAGGCTTACTTCGCGAATGGCGGCCATCATCTCGTCATCCGGCATTTCATCCGTCAGCAGCGATGAAGTTTCCCTGGCAACCCGTATGCCTGTGAAAATGACAAACAGCCCCACCGCAAAACCGCCGTAGTGGTCTGCCACAAGAAAACGCTCGGGATCCAGCAGCGTCAAGCCAAGGGCGGTGAGGGCCGTCAGCGCCGAAAGGATATCCACAAAATCGTTCCAGGCGTCGGCCGTCAGCGCGGCGCTGCGGATTTTCTTTCCATAGTGGAATTTCACAGCGGACATGACCGCTTTTGAAACCATCGAGGCCAGCAGCGCCCAGATGCCATAAAAAGCGGGCGCCTCCTGAGCGTTCTGAATCCCCTGGAGAGACCGGTAACAGATGGCGATGCCCGCAACAAAAAGGATGACCCCGACAATCAGCCCGGTCAGTGTCTCATAGCGCCCGTGCCCGTAAGGATGCTCTTCATCGGCCGGCCGGGAGGCGATGGCAAAACCAAAAAATACCGCTACCGCCGCCACCACATCGCCCGCCGACTCAAACCCGTCCGCCACCACGGAGGCCGAATGCCCCATAACACCCACGGTGATTTTCACCGCCGCCAGGACGCCGCTGACCACAATGCTGGCCAGCGCTACACGCTTGCCAATCCTGATTTTGGTTGAGCTTTTCAACAGCAGGCCTCTTGAGGACCTCAGCGCGTCGGAAACGATGCCTCCGAGCAGCGATTTAACCGGCTGCCTGACCCGGCAAGGTTCCGCCCCGCATCTTACCGCATTGCAGTAACATCGCGCCACACAGATACCCGGCACGGCAAGGCGACCCGTCCGTCCCGAACAACAGGCTTTCTCGTTCTGTGATTAGAATCCTATGGAAGGCCCGGGGCAAGGCGGCGCCGGGTGAAAAGAACAGGCGGGACTCTGGCCCACGGCAAGCCGCAGGCCATGCCCGTTTCAGGATTGAAAAGACCGGTCGTGGGATTCCTACCGGCTGAGGGTGACCGGCACATACTGGGTAAGCCCGCGCAATTCAGCAACCTTCCTGTTTGCGCTATGTTTCTGGTTGTTTGCCATCAGTTTCATATTGGGGGGCAGAGAGAAGTTAATCGACTCGCCAAGAGCAGGCACATTGAGGGCCCGCACAATATCCACATTCCCCTCGCGAACACAAATGAGTTCCGTTTTCGCCACAGAAGTGTCACTGCGGTCCCGCACAAGAATCATGCGGGAGCTTCCGTCTGCGCTATTCAGAACCTCCACCGCGTGGCTCCCTCCTCCAAACGGTGCGCCATAGTAAAGGCTGTAATGCCCGGCCGGTAGAGACGCCTCTCCCCACTGAGCGCGCACAGGGAGAGTGAATGACCCCGTAAACTCCGGCAATGGAATCAGTTGTGCCTTTGTTGCGGTTGCACCCATAGCAACGAGCGCCAATGAAAGCCCAGCCCATATGATCAATTTCTTAGTAGTTTTCAATTCGAACCTCCAAATATAAATTTGGAGCGGGTGAGCTGGAAACATTTTTCCGAGCCAACGCCCTGCCCCGGGGCGGTCTAGACTGATTCACCGCCTGTATCTTATTAGATGTTACGCAGTGCCCAAATGGCTGTTTCCCCCTGAAAGAACGTTTTCCGCACGCGGGCTGCAATCGTGGCCCTCGCAGGGTGGACATTAGTTGGAATACTTGGTCCATCCAATAGTGCAAAGCGTGCGTCAGTTTTGGGCCTCCGGCCGGACTGCGCACGCTGGAGGTCCTCCTTCCCGCCAGAAAGACGAGCGAGGGACGACTTCAATATCTCGAGACGGGTATATTTACGCGTTACTCCATTGAAAGAGAAGCTAAAAGAACAAAAGAGAAAAAAATCGAAAATAACGCTTGACACTCCGGTGATATATCAGCTAGAGTCGCTTGTCGTCACTGATATATCACATGGAGCTGCACCATCCTATGGCGCCCCCTCAGTCTGCAGAGCCCAGATCGCTTGCCGAAAAAGCCTACGAGATGCTGAGCCGCTATATCGTCCATGGCAAACTGCGGCCCGGCGAGCAGGTATTGACCAAGGACCTGTCGAACAAGTTGGGCATGGGCAGAACTCCCGTTCGGGAGGCGCTGCTGAGGTTGCAGAATGAAGGCATCATCATCTGCAACAGCCGCCACAACTACAAGGTTCGGATCCTGACTTCGGACGACATCAAGGAAATCTACGACACCCTGGGAATTCTTGAGGGCGCGGCTGCGGGCGCAGTCCCCCAGACCATCACTTCCCAGGACCTTGACCGGCTGGAAGAGTACAACACCAGGATGCGGCAGGTTGCGCAAAAAGGGGACCTTTCCGCATTTGGCCACTGGAACCACAAGTTCCACGACATTTTCCTGGACCGGTATGGGAACCGCATGTTGCGCAGCCTCTGCGACTCCGTCCGGCGGCAGGTCTATGCTTACCCGGTCCAGGGGAGCTCGCTGGCCAGATGGCTGGAAAAGTCTGTTCGTGAGCACCGGGAAATCATCCGCATGGTCCGGAACAACGAGGGCAAGCAGTTAGAGTCGTACTTCCGGGAAGTGCATTGGAGCTATACCAGAAACCTTAAATATATTCGCGACGCCTTCCATCCGGATGGGCAGACTCCCGTACCTTTTTAGGCGGCCCGGAACCGTGCGCTGAGATTCGGGACTGGGGCGCGGGAACAGATGACAGTTTTTTTCAAGGTAAGGTCACAGCATTTGGATCCAAGCGTCGGGTTCTTTTGATTGCTGTGAAAGTGGCCCGGCTGGGTCGGTCCGGCAAAGTGAGTGAATATACAACGGCGGAAAGCAGAAGCCAAGCCTTCCCGGCCGGCCTCGCCAGACTCGTGAAAGGTCGTTTGGGATATCTGGTTGTGAAGCCATGCAAGCAAATTGAATCGATCAGACAGTTCACACAGATTTCCGGCAACGGTTTGTCCCTAAGCGGCGGAGGCAGGTAGTTACAGATCTTGGGTCAACAGGGCAGCCCAAAGTGTTTTCCTGTTAGGGGAAACACGCGGGTTGAAATTTACTGAAGTTCTTTATCTTGCGCATCGGGAACCTCTCTTGTGCGGGAGATTGCAAGCTGCAAGTCGGGCATGGGGACCAACAAACAAAACTGCTTCTCCAGGGCTTCGCACATCACGCTCGGCCCGGTGAAGTTATAGAAGGTATAGGAGGAAATGCCAGATGAAAACAGCGTGGAAATATTCTTTGGTGCTGTTACTGTGCTCGCTTGCCTTGGGCATGGTTCAGCCCTGTTTCGCACAGTCGGTCCAGGGTACCGTACTCGGACTGGTGACCGATGCAAAGGGCGCCGTGGTTCCGGGGGCAACGGTGGAAGTGATCAATCGCGAAACTTCTTTCACCCGCACGGTGACCACCGACGGCACGGGCCATTATCGCGTGCCCGGGCTGGAGCCTTCAACGTATTCGGTTGCGGTGACCTTTGCAGGCTTCAAGAAATGGGAAAGCGACGCATTCTCACTGGTCACCAGCCAGATCCGGCGGGTCGACGTGACATTGCAAGTGGGAAGCACCAGGACGACGGTCACCGTCAGCGCCGGCGCCGGCACTGCTGTGGAAACTGAGACCGCGAGCCTTTCGAACCTTCACACCTCGCGGGAATTCACGGAACTTCCGTTGAGCATTTACGGTCGCAGTTTTGCGAACATCGCAAAGGTGACCGCAGCCCTTCAAAGCGCCAACGGCCAATTCGTGGTGAACGGCGCACCTGACAACGCCAACAATTTCACCATGGACGGCATCACTACCATGGATCTGGCCAACACTCGTGTATCGCCTGACAATTATGACATTGATGTTGACGGGATCCAGACCCTGAAGGTCCAAACCGCCAACAACTCCGCCGAGTATGGCCAGGTGGCGCAATTCAGCGCTTACTCAAAATCCGGCACAAATCAGTACCATGGCAGTGTTTACTGGGGGAACTTCAACAGCTATTTCTCCACTCGCGACTTTTTCGACTACACCAGCCAGAAACCCTCCTTCACCAACAACAACGAGTTCGCCGCAACACTGGGCGGACCGGTCCGGATTCCCAAACTCTATGACGGCAAGGACAAGACCTTCTTCTTCTTCTCCTACGGCGGCCAGCGGTACCGCGTCGGTCAACGGGGGTACTTCTCCGTCCCGACCAGCAACTTCCGCAATGGTGATTTCTCGGCCCTTTTAACTCCCGCGAACAACGGCACACCCATTCAACTCTATGACCCGACAACCGGGACCCCAAGCGATCCTTCGACGTGGCAGCCGTTTGCGGGCAATGTCATCCCGTCCAACCGGATCAGTTCGGTTTCCAGCACACTCCAGAATATGCTCTACCCTGCGCCCAACAGACCTGGAACAGGCGCTTACGGCGTGGGCAGCAATTACACTTACGATCCCGGATACCAGTTCAACCTGGACCAGTTCTCCATCCGGGGCGATC
>JAJYJL010000061.1 GCA_021789565.1 Acidobacteriota bacterium | reverse complement strand
AAAAGGCGTGGCGGTCAGAAACAACATGCGATCAAAGGCGTTGGCCAGGGCACCGTCGCCGGTCCGCAAATCCTCTATCGAATCGACCGACTGAAGTTGTCGTGCGAGGGAGGTGCCCGGATTCTTGAGGTGATGGGCCTCGTCCATCACTAGAAGCGGAGATCGCCAATGAGCCTCTGCGAGGAGATTCACCCACAGGTTCTCTTCGACGATCCGCAGGGCCTTTCGTGCCTCCCCTACGCGTGCCGACACCCGGGCACTGTCGCCTCGCGCCCGCACGGGCATTCGTTCGAGAGCCCCTGCCAGTGGCTTAAGCTCGATTCGGTTCAATGCCCGGACGACCGGCTTGGGAACAGGATCGTCGAGCAAACGGCGTCCTTCGTCTCGAACGGCACTATTGTAGGTTTCCTTCCACGCTTGGGGATCGGTCCGTAAAAGGCATTGCCACAGTTCCTCCCCCAAGTCATGGGCCCTCTCCTCCCCGATCGCCCACAGCAGTTCAGCAAGGAATCGATGAATCTGGCTCTTCACTTGAATCAGGCGGCTGGCTTTCCCTCGCCCGTGACGGCGCAAGGCCTCTGCGATGAGGGCGAGCCGAACCCATTTGTCAGTCTGGCGGCGACCCATGGCACCTTGGGCCAAAAGGACTAAGTGACAGCGCTCGTTGCGCGGGTCGTCAAGCAGTTTCATAAGTTCCACACTGTGCCGGGCCACCCCGTAGCGAAATACAGTCCGCGCAGGGGGGACCTTGCTCGCGGCAACGTCTTTCCGGAGTGGGTAACGATTCGTCGTGTAGAGCTCGCAGAAGGTCTTAAGGTCTTGCTCCCACTTGTCGATCAGATTCGGAGGGACCATGACAATCACAGGCCCGAGAGGGCTACGGTCAGCCACGGAAAAGGCGACCGCCAACGCCACGAAGGTCTTGCCCATGCCCACCTCGTCCGCCAAAATCACGCCCGGCTGGGTACAAAGGCGGCCCATGACCTCGTCCACTTCAGCACGCTGACGCAGTTGGTCCGCCTTAGGGACACGCTCGTTCAATTGCGTGCCCAAGATAAGATCGGGAGCCGGAGAGTAGGTCTCA
The DNA here is from genome assembly GCA_021789565.1 of Acidobacteriota bacterium. The sequence continues at coordinate 12,972 of JAJYJL010000061.1, read as the reverse complement.
CTTATCTTTCTTGGCATTGTTCCAAGACTCGTTCCCAGAACTGCATCACGTCTTCCGAGATGCTTCCGCGGTGCACCTCGACCTGCCACTGAAGCTTGTTGCCGAGGTTTCCGATGAAGGTACGGAAAGCCTGATCGAAATCAGCTTTCGAGAGTGAACCGTCACTGGACTTATAATCAACCTCACGCAATACAATCAGGAAATCGGCCAGCGTCAGCAACGCCTCGTCACCCACGCCTTGGGTGTTTGTAAACTCATGAACCAGCCGGTCCGCGAGAGACTCGACGCCAATCAGGCCATGTAGCCTCCACGCCAGTGCCTGAACTCCCCACACGGGACGTTGAAGATTCTCACGAAGCCGCGCGAAGATACGCGCTCGACGGCGAACGCGGTGCAGGAAGGTAGCCTGTAAGTCATAGCGTCTGAGAGGATCGAGGTCAATGGGTGTAGCGCTGTCCATTTCCTCATCGAAAATCTTAGGCGCCTGTTGTCGTTTTGCCCATACTCGACACGCAGCGCTCGGGTCAGCGGCGGCCAAAATACCAAGCATGTCGTCGGCTGTCATTCGGTCCAGTTGCGCCGGGGGAGGAAGCTCTTGGCTGTCTTTGACATTGAGGGGCAGGAAGGCTTGTTGGTCCGCCCATGTTACGAGCAGCTTGATTGGCGGTTGAAGGGGTTCCCACGCGATTTCAACCAGCGTCGGTTCACTCCTTTCGTGCCAGGCGGAAGCAGAGAGCAACTCCAGGTCTTGAGCTCCGCACGAGCAAATGCGCCAATCCACGGGCAAACGGTCTGGATCGAGTCGCACGATAATTTGCCGGTTGCTGCCGGCAATGTAAGTGGCCGAAAGGAACCCGGCGGGGGGCGAACAGGCGAGCGCCTGCTCCTCTTCCTCCTGATTCTGAAGCCCGCCCAACCATTCTGCAGTTTCGGGGTCAACGACCGCGTCCATCTCGGGCCATACTGATTTCAAATCTCCAGCTTCCCGTCCATACTCCACGCGGTCAACGATGGTAAGGAGGTTCGCTTCCGCGTTCCTGGCCAGTGTAATGCCCATACCGGCCGATGTGAAGTTTGATGAACCAACCATCAGGGCCGAGTAAGTATCTGATTTCAGGGCGAGCATTTTTGCATGCCACGGGCGCAGGTTCTTGTCGCCATCGATCTGCGGCAGCATCATGAATTCCGCGCTTCCATTGTAGGATTTTGGCGTCAGGAGTAGCGATTTGGGCGCGGCAAGCCGGGGCGTTTTCGAATCCCGGTCGTGAATGGCCGGCACGCAGAACCGTAGCTCTCGCTCCCTCCCACGGGCCATGAACTTGCAGAGCGATGCGGTCACCCGGCTCGACTCGTCTTCAAAATCGAAGAACGGAGAGGCGACTTGCGCCCGGCTTGGCGATTCGCCCCGGCCCCGGCAGGCCCAGACTGCTTCCTCGATACTGCTGCGTGCCTGTTTGGATCCCGCGGCAGGAAGCGTACATACAAGTTTCTGGCGGATTGATCCCCTCCGCCGAGTGAGCTCCCAGTTCTTCACCTGCCGCTCAGCCCGACCCAAGAATTCATGGGCTCGTCCGACTTCGGGCGTGCCTGCTGAAGCACCCGGCACGAAAGACAGGAGGCTCCTCAAAAATGCGACCACCCCTTCAAGGAAATCGGTATCTGCATTCTTCGGTGTTAATTCCACTGTCCCGGCCACTTCTTGATTGGTTCGGTAGCCCGGTTCGGTAAGGTTAGCCGAGGCGACGATGATCCGGATGTGTCGGGCCCATACAAGAAGGCTGACCTTGGCATGTTGTTTTGCAGCCTGAATGCGTACCGGAAGGATGTCCCAACGTAGCGAGTGCTCCACGCCTGCCTGCGTATGGTCTACGAGTACGCCTGCATAGACGCCGCCAAGCCGGGTCTCACGCTCCAGAAGAAAAGCCAGATTTTCGCGGTTGGGTTCCGAGTCGATTTCCAGGAACCGAGCCAAGCATTGCTCGTCGAAAAGCCCGGGGGCGAAAGTGAAGGTGGTCGCAAGGCATCCCACTGGTTCGCCCGAGTCCTCGGGGGGCCGCCAAAGTTCAAGCATCGCGCTTTGTGCGCTCTTACTCATGACAGGTCCTGCCAGAAACGTCGAATCGGTGCCCCCCTGTAGTCATGAACATACCGGCCGGGCCTAATCTCGCGGCGGGGCTCGCGATAGGCGTGTCGTATGTAAATACGCTCTTGGCTGAAACGATCAAACCATGCCCTCTTCCCGTCGGCCGACTTCCCCTTCTGGATGGTTTCGTGGTGTGAGCACAACGCAACCGCGCAAGCTCCCGCATCCATCGGCTCGGAAAAGCAGGCAAAACGCTGATCGAACAAACTCTGAAGCGAGATGTTGGCGATGCTGACCTCGCCCAGGGATTGGCGTGCCGTCTCGAACCGCTTGTGCAGGCCATCCACGCTGTTTTTGAAATCCGGATCACGGGAGATCTCGGTCACGACGAAACCCTGCGCATCCCGAAGTGCCGCTTCGGCTTTCAGCACATCGAACGCGTCCTGAAGGCTGCGTGCAAAAGCTTCGTAAGCCCGGATGGAGTCGAGCAGTGGCTTGTAAATCGGCTCCAGCTCCTCAAGACGATTGTGAAGAACTTCCTCTTGAAACTCCTCGTCCTTGAACCCGGTCTGGAGCTGCCAAATCGCGGGCAACGCACCTAGGCGGCGGTCATCCGCGGCTTGTAGCAGATCGCGGAGATACTTCTTTTCCTTGGCTTTGCATGCCGAAGGAGTGAACGCCGTAGCCAACTCTTCCCATCCTTCGTTACCCCAACCGGGTTTGGTGCGGGGCGGCTTCTCCGCGAGGCTCCGACGAACCACGCGTGTCCAGTTGTCGAAAGTGGGACGGGCTCCCGAGAGTCTCCCCAGTCCCGAGTCGCGCGCCCAGGCATCCACCAACCCTTCGCCGTAAAGCCCAGATCCCAAGTGGACATCTACGAGACCAACGTGAAAAGCCAGCCGTTTGTAGACGCCGTTGAAGCCGAAGATTCGCGGAGTCTTCAAGTAGCTCCGCGCATCGAGATAGCCGAGGTTGTTTATGGCGCGCCGCGCGACATTCGTTCCTGGGACGCCCCAGAGCCTCGAATCGTCACTTCTGCGGCGTACCAACGCTTCGACAACCAGCCATTCCCAAACAAGGTGCGGGGCGGCATCGCGAAAAGGCGGATCATCCTCCAGCCCCTCCGTGACTAATGCACCTACCGCCATGGCAGTCAGAAACCGGATGCGCTGCATCCGCTCTCGCACGGCCGGCACTAACTGCACTCCCAGCTGGTCGGCGATCTGGTAGAGTCCTAGCGGGTCGAGCGTACCCTCGCTTGTGCCTGGCGGATCATAGGTGGTCAAAAATGGGAAGCTGGTCTTCATGCGATCCTGTTTGGCCTTCAATGACGGACAACCGCGTGACCTTCATTTTACGCCCAGAATCCAACCCTCAATCCGAGCCACCTTGCGTTCGGCGGGTGTCAAGCTTGGATTAAGGAATTCCGGGAGAGTGCCGTCCAGGTCGGCACGGCGCAACCACGCAGCGACAGAATAGGCATCATGCTGGTGACCGTCACGCCCCTCGCGTGCGAACCCTCGGTTCCAGAGAGAGGGGTAGACCTCTAAAATGACCGATCCTGACGAGGGAAGTTCCCAGCCACCGAACGGCCAGAAATGGACGCGACCGCCCAACTCCCGCCGGAGGAAACGAAGCCAAGGCAGCCCCGCATGGGTCGATTTGGCCACAGCTCCTTGTACGTCAAACTGAAACACTGACTTCGCTGGGCCAGCTCGGATTTCTGTTATTCGTCGCCAACGCGAATTGCCGGAGCGGGCATTCCCATTTCCTACGGCGCCCGCGCGCACGAAATCCACGTAGGTGCGGTCATCATCGGTGGGCCAATGCTGTTGAAAATCGTCGAGAAATGCTTGCCAATCATGTTTGAGATCGTACTTCTCAAAAAACAGCACAGGAAACGAGAATGCGTGATCGATACCGACGAGCGTTGGACACCCTTCCGTTAAACGCTCGACCAGCCATTCGGCGACACCGCGTCGCGTCCAATACTTGCGAGGGCTAGGCGGCGGCAGAATTTCCGTTGGTACAGATGCGTGATCTGCCATGTAGATTCGCAGCCCCTTTAGGCTCGATGTCGGAGTTTCGGCACCTGAATAATCAATTCCGACGTAGCGGTCGAACATTGGAAAATTGTTGGAGGTTGTCATAGCTACCAAGCAGAGGCGACGTAGCGTTCGGGTCTAAATACGCACTTGGTAACGCGTCCTCAAGCACTGCGTGCGAGCCAAGAGGTGAGAGTAGTTAGCCCATTCCTCCCACAAGTCGTTGTAGGTCGTCCAGCGAAACAAAATCTGTGAATCTGAAACCGCATCAGCAAAGGTTTTGAGTTCATCCCGATGTTGTTTGCACTCGTCCACGTCATGCCAATTCTGTGGTTCCCAGAAGATGTACAGCAGCGTTGGCCTGGGACTTTGGGGATTCTTTCTCCGGAATTCATTCAGGCCAAGGTAGTGTTTGATTAACTGAGCCCGATCCAATAGTTGCGGACCGTCACGCTTGACTTGTTGATATACGCGCCACCAACATGATTCGCTTTTTGGTGGCTTCAACCTCTCATAAGCATCGGAAAAAGTCGGCTGCTTCGGGGCCAGATATTCCAAGAGCTTGGACTCAACCGCGACTATATCGCCGTCACGTTCAATCCAGACGTCAATGTTGGGCGGAGTGCCTCCTCGGAAGATCGGTAGCGGCCGCTCAAATTCCAGCCGTTCCGCTCCTTTTTTCCCCAGCAGAACGAGGTCGCTAGGCGCGCCTTTGAATGGCGCGAAGCAGTTCACCGCTAGAGCAGCCGACGAATGGACCGCCCGGAACTTCTTTCTCAACTCATTGCCGTCCCCGCGTCGAAGATCGTTTTCGAACATCGCCAGGTCTATGCCGGGCAGTAGATTGGCCTGAGGGGATGGCGTATATCCTTCCCTGTCAATTGGTCCTTTGAAGTTCTTAAGCAGCTCTATCTTGGCTCTTGAGGTGATCGTCACGGCTAAGCTCCAGTTTTGTTGGCAATTCTCCAGTGTTCCAATGGAATTCAAGAGGCATGGAGACACAGGTTTGAGAGTCGGTGAAGTTCCACAGGAATAGGCTCTGGTGCTCAACTGGCAAATCCAGCTCAGTGCACTTGACGCGCAGCTTTTTGGAATTTCGTATGCGCAGTCAACCCAAGCAGGGTTTCCACCTGTCCCGCTGCGCGTAGCACTTGGTAAACATCCACTTGATCGACCGTAGTGTTCTCTTTCACGTAATCTGAGAGGTAGGTCTCGGACTTCGATGTTACTCCGTTGCGTGCGCACACGACATAGGCCACCGACTCGGTCTCAAGCTCTTGCTGAGCGTGGCCGCCGGGGTCTCGATATGGAATATTCAGTTTCTTGTCCGAGCCTAGGTGTCCTAGGAATAGATGTCCCAACTCATGGGCCAATGTCACGAACTGTGTCGGTGCAGAGTGGTTGCGGTTGATGAACATTCGATACTGCGTGGCCTCCTTGTCATTGGAGGCGCGTTTGAAGACCCAAATGAAGCCCGCTCTCTCGTCCCCAGCATCGACCCAATGCCACTCGATATTTTTCCGAAAGGTTAAAGGGATGAATGATTCCAAGCGTCCTGCATCTATTGAGCCTTCGGCGGGGAAGGAGGTTACATCCTTCGGGAGGTCCTTGCCCTCGGTATCCATTACATCGTAAACAAGTGCAATGGGGCCGAAGGGCCATAGAATGAGCAGCGGGCGTGCACCTTCTTTTGGCTTCCGCCCGAATCGCTTATGCCAGTCGTAGGCCGAGGCGGCGAATCTCAGGCCGGGTTTTTGCACTTGGAGAAGCATGGCATTGAATGGCGCAAAGTTACGGAGGCGGACAACAAAGTCCAGTAATTCCTTGTAATCTCTGCTCTGGGTGTAGAGCCGAGAGTTTGTAAGCAGTTGATCGAGTAAGGATCGAGCGGCTTCTGTTTCGAAAAGATCTCCTTGGGCGTCTGTCTGCTCGGTACCGTTGCTCATTCCTGGCCACCTCCTCTAGCCTTCAGGGGGCCCGCGTTCCTGGCCGGAAACCGTGACCTTTATCGGAGGTCGTAAACTCAGGGTTGCAATACTGCCGGTATTCTCTGCTCAGACGGCCTTGGCCTGCCCCATTTCTTGTACCACTCGAAGTGAAAGAGGTCACAAAATCAGGCTGAGGATCTCTCATGGCGTCCCAGGTAGAAATGGACTCATCGGCCCGTAGCTAGTGATGGTTGCCGACCTACGCGCACGGGTAAGCGCCACATGCAAGAGGGAGCGTTCCCCAGTTTCGGCGTTACGCATTGCTACGGCGTCCTCGGCCTCATCGACCGCGCCCTCGAGTGGTAACAGGCCCTTGTTAGCCGCAACCACTACGATGTGCTCAAATTCCAAACCCTTTACCCGATGCATGGTGGCAAGTCGAAGCCCCGGTTTGTCTCGTTGTTCCGCGGCATTACGCTTGATTTCGTAAGTGGCAAAACCTGCTGCCTGCAACTGTAGTATGTAGCCTTGAAGCAGACGTTTGGTTCTTGCTACGATGCAGACGGATTCCAAATTGGCGCCACCTTTCTGAAGCTCAGCGATCTCTTGCTTGAGAAATGCCATTTCCTCTGCAGGGCTGGCGAAGGAACGCACCATTGGTGGGCTGCCATGGGTCAGAGACACATATCCTTTCTGTTCGTCAACTCCGCCATCGAGATCATCGAATTCGCGACCTTCCAAGAGACATACTGCGAAGTGTCGGATTTCGTCTGTTGTGCGATAGTTGATCTTTAGCTTCTTCCCACGGCCTCTAATGTCAATTCCGCATGCTCCGAGCGACGGTCGATGACGGTAGATTCTCTGATGGGCATCACCAACGACGAATAAGTCGTTGGCGCCTTCCGGCACAATCGCCCGTAGCAAGCGGAAAGCCTCAGCGCTCATGTCCTGCGCCTCGTCGACGACGATTGCTCGATATGGTAACGAAATACCTTTCCCCTGGATCAGGCCTCGTGCGTCGCGTAACAAATCCACGTACTCCTTTTTGCCCTGTTCGTTGAGTTGTGCCCTGTACTCCTGAAAAACAGGCCAGATGCGCTTCTTTGCCTCCCGCGGGAGCCTTGTCCCTCTCCCAATTCGGAAGGCCCGAAGATAGCCATCGGAATCCGTAATGTTCTGTGCCTGAATTACCTGCTCCCATTCAGACCGGTAGAAGTTGGGCGTAAGTTTGAGATCAGCAGGCGCCTGATTGAGTGCGAAAGCCCAGGCCTCGTTTTCGTCCTCATCGAATACAACTTGATGTCGATACCCCTGTGTCCGCAGAAAAGTCGACACCCATGCATCCAAATTGACAACATCTATTCGAGAAAGTGTCTCGACCGGGCAGATCTTGCGGAGATTATCTTGGATATCAGTGGCCAAGTTGCGCGTGAAAGTTGTGAATAAGATACGATCATCCTTCTTAGCAAAGACTTCCTCGGCCAGAAAACTCGCACGGTGCATTGCGACCACTGTTTTTCCCGTTCCAGCGCCGCCTAGAACCCGTACTGGCCCGTTGGCTTGCATCGAAACAAGGCGGCGTTGCTTGGGGTGAAGGAAGACCCGCCATTGATCGAGCGGGGCGTTTAGGAGTTCGGCAAGTTCTTTTGCCTCGTCGATGACATAGAACCGTCTCTTGGAATCGTCGTTTTGGAGTGCGGCGACGAAATCTTTCTGATCAACCGGAATCTCCTCTACGGGCTTCTCGGTTTCGTTGAAGACTTCCTCCAAGCTGTAGCCGGAGGCGAGCATGTACAGCGCCTCGTAGGCCTCTTGTGGGAGCTTGCTCTCATCTGCCTCCAATTCTTCGTCTGTTTTGATGCTTCGAACCAAGGAGATTAACTGCTCCGGTACTCCGAGACGCAGCAGGTACTTCTCCTTGACGTTTGCGAAGAGGCCTGTTCGCTCGGCCGCGGTTACTGTCGAAGCAGCTGGTCTTGCTGATGTTTCTGCGCTCACAACCTGCAAAGCTCCGGTCGTGGGATGGACTATAAGCTGCTTCCGCTCAGCCCATCGATAGGCGTCGTCATGACGATCTACCCACGTCAGGACAAAGACAGAGGAGTTGGAAGGGTGAAACACGACAGCGCGATATGCCTGGTTGATCCGCACGGAATACAAGTCCTTGCCTTTAGCGCTTTGAATGGCTTCGTAGTTAATTCCTGGGGCATCGGGGCGTTCGCGGAAGCGTTCTATAAACTCCCGCACTTGCTTCTGCTGGCTCTTTTGAACGTTAGAGAAAGCCAGCAGGAAATCGCTGGACAGGGCAATCGTCATTCGGCAACCTCATTGGGAAGCAGATTCAATAGCGGCTCTGGCCTATCCGCTATTAAATTGGCTTGGAATACTCTCCAGCCTGCGGTCTCGAACCGAGCGGCGCCATCCGCCTCCTGTCCAAGAAGTATCGCAATTTTCGTGTCTGGCCAGGCAAGCTCAGCAGTGGCAACGATCTCCCCTCCCTCGCCTGTCAGTTCAAACCCTGATTCTGGTAAGACTTTCCCACCCTCTGCGAGCCTTCGGCATAATGAATGTAGTTTAGGGGCAACCAATTCCAACAGCGCGACAAGCCGGTCGGGAACGGCCACGACGCCCGGCCTCTCCACCCGTTCGAGTAATGAGCCATACATTTCAGCAGCTACGCCAATCGTGGTCACAAACTCAAAGCGTTCCAGAAACTGCAACAGATTTCCCAGTCGTAGGAACTCCCGCCAGGCTCTCTTCCACTCGATCGGTCCATGTTGGGCGTAATCGTCATATAGAGCCAGTCTCAGGCAGAGGTCCGCGAGGTCACGCCTCTGTAATGCTGTCCCGTCCATACCGCCCTCGGCAGAGAGCAATGGGCTACCATCGGAATGATTGCTCATCCGGTGCAACTGAAGGTGGCCAGGGGACGAAGGGTCGGTTTCTAAGAGGCTGATAGCGTACGCCTGCGCAAAACGGATCCAAGGCCACCGCCGACCAGCGCCGAGAAGTAACAACAGGGAGTCAAAAGATGACATACTTGCGATCTTCTGCCATTTGTCGGCATTTGCGGGGTCGAGGCTGTTTATCAGGGGTCCGAATCTAATTCCTGGGGAGAGGAATTCGGGCTCAAACCCTGGAATCGGATACTGTAACTGTTCCTCAACATCGTCCCAGTTTAATGACCAGACCCGGTATCGTCCGGACCGCATCAGCGCAAGTCTCTGCGCAGTGTCCGTACAAGTCCGCAGGCTTCCGTTGGGATCAGCATGGTACTCGAACCCATCGGTGTAGACGGCAATCGGCAGTTCTCCGCCCACAGGACGTTCCGGATAAAAGACAAAATCAGCACGGCTCGGAATTGCCACACCTAGCGAAGGTCCCAGTTCCACTTGTGGCTCGATAAGATAGCTTTCGTTCCCCAGACGGAAATAGAAACCTTCTTTTCCATTGACCACTTGGCGGGTCACGCTCCGCGGCGGATCTCCCTCAGGAGGCCGTCGCAAGGCTTCAATGAAACGACCCTCTAATTCGCTCTCCAATAAGCTATTGATGCGGATGAAGTCCAGCTTCTGAGTGCGCTTCAGATGCTCTCGGTTGTCCAGAATCAGCTTCAGTAGAGCGATCGCCGCCTGCCGAGAAGTGTTCTGCTGGTCGTGGCGACCGCGGTAAGCAAGCAGGCAACGGTAACAACCATCCTTTTCTGGGTCACTCTGGCAGGTGCAGGTTTTAAGGACATCGTAGGCCTTCTCAAACACCTCGAGAAGATTGTTTTGATTTCGCATCAATTCTTTCAGGTAACCCGTCCCGCCAGGGACTCCGTCATACAGGACCAGATATCGCTTGCGGACGTCGGAGCCAGGCACCGGTTCGTCGGATACTGTAGTGAGCAAATGCCCCGGGTCACCTTGAAACTTCTTTCGCAGGCCCAAATCCAGAGCCGCCACAAACGAGTGGATATTACGTTCCACATCGAAGCTGGCCACCGGCAAAAGCATACGGATGGCCTCAGAGGTGAACTCTCGATACAGATAGCACGCTTCGACGACCCTTTCTTGCTCTTCCTTGCCCCAATAACGACAATAGATAGCGTGATCGATCTGGCCATTCTTGCGCACCTTGCCGCAAGCCCCACACAACTCGAAGGGCCTATCCGTGAGCTGCCGTCCGGCAATCGTGATTTGGGGACCACCCACCGTCTTTTCGCCGAAGTTCACCTCTCGCAGAGTGATCTTCCGGAAGAATTCGAAGCCGAAAGGCACTTCTTCGCGGTCAATAAAGTAGGCTTCGGTGATATCAGTGTCCTTTTTCACGACGAACATGTTCCTTTGATAGAACTGTGGTTCTCGATCATCGCTTTCATCGTAGGAACGACTATCCTTTTCCGAGGCTGTCGAAACCACCTGGCGCATCCGCAACATGTTGCGGCGCTGGCCTTCGTCGACCCAGAGCGGACTCCCGCATTCGGGGCATGAGGCCCTCGGCTCTGACTTGCCTTCAAGCTCAAGATATGAACAGTCGCTACAGAATCGCCAAGGCTCAATCTGCGAGGCCTGCAAATTAACTTGGTCCACTTCGAGCTTGCGGCCTTGGGCATAAAAGTAGTTGGCCGGGGCCAATTCCAGGATTGCAGCGGCAGCCGGGCGCTCATATTCATAAGTTTGTGTCTCGTACTTCCGTTCGTCGTCCTCGGCCTTGAGATTGCGGCGGTATATGACCGAGCGGAGTATTACCCCGGCCTCCGGAAAAGCGTAGTTCGGCAACAACCCCTCATCGGTAAAGAAGTTCAAAACTTGGCGTGCGTTGATGAATCGGACGATCTCGTTAAGAGCAGCCTTTTCCCTCAGCAATTGCTGAAGCGATTCTTCGAAGTTCTGATCGCGTGCCGGGTCCTGTTTCATGTCGCGGATCTTCTTGGTCATTGCCTGGATGCGGTTGCGCAGCGTCTTCCGTTCCAGAGCGACTTCCTCCAGCCCCCTCCAAATGGAACGCACAAGTCCCGGAATCTCCGCGTCCGTGTCGCGCGCGAATGTCCTGATTCGCTCCCGGGTGTAATCGGCGACTTCCTCCTTAAACATTGCAAGGAAGCCGCCCTCCAATGCCGTCCGGTTCTGATCGAAGAACGTAAGTAAGTTGGCCGGAAAACCTTTGCTTCTGTCTTCGCTCTCGACCGTATCGAGCAGTGTGCGCAGTTCACTTGGCAATGCGCCCTCTGGCACCCCCGACTCTACCCAGCGGTCAAAGACATAGGCCGTGAATTGCCGCTCCAGCACGGCGGACGCGTTCAGGAAGCAGCCGGGCGTTTCAACCAGGCCCTGGATCATCTCCTCCGGTTCAAAGTAAAAGAAGAGGTCGTGCGGGCGGGCGTTCGCAACGGCCATAACAAAGGAGTTGCCGTTAACGCGGCCCGACCGGCCCACCCGCTGTAAGTAATTACTCGGCTTTGGTGGCACCGAACAAAGTGCGATTGAGGAGAGATCACCAATATTGATGCCCATCTCAAGCGTTGGTGTGCAGGAAAGAAGGTTTGGGTCGCCGGGCAAACGGTTTTTGCGAAAACCATCTTCAATGCGTTCGCGTGTCTCGCGATCGAGCAAGCCAGTGTGCTCGGACGAAAATATCCGCTGCACATCCCCGGATTCGTACAACCGGCGATAATAGTCTTCCGAACTGGGCCGCTGCTCGAAGTGCCCGTCACACCCATAACGCATGCAACGGTTTCCATCAAAGTTGGCGGATTCAGCCCGTCCGACCGAGATGGCGAAGCTGCAATGCTTGCACCGGAATTGAACCACATCGGTTGTGATCTGAAACGCTCCCATTCCGAGGCCCCAGACGTGTGCGCCACGTGCTTCGCACTGGAAGAAGAGGCCGTTCTCTACCAACGCCGTCAGCACCTCCTCATAGATGTCCTGCGCGGAATTGGCCACGGCAGGATCCAGAGCGTAAAAGGACTTCTCGAGCCAGTCCTCGTACCATGTGGGGGTGGGATTACTCGCTTGGCGTACAACAGTCTGAAAGCGCTCCCCGGCCCGTGACGTCAAGAAGACAGGAGACCTGGCATACTTCGAGAAATTTGGCCGCCAGATGTCTCTTCTCTTGCTCAGTTGGTACCAACCACCAAGCGAATCAATGTAGGCATTTAGCGCCTCGTGCCCGACTGCGCCACGATTCTTAAGGTTCTGCACGAATCCGGCAAGAAATCGGCTGAGCGTAACTTCTTCCAGCCCGCGAAGTGGTCCGATTTTTTCCTTCAGTCGCGGCAGGAGTACCCCAACTGTCCTTTGCCACAGCTCAGGCCTCACCTCCAGTGTGGAACTGCTCGTCTTTTCAAGTGTGCGGCCGATGCGACAGTCGAACGTGTATTCGCTCCAGATCTCCCAACCCAGGCGCCGTTCGAGTAGGCTCATCAGGTTCGAGCCCTCTGGCAGTGCCCCCTTTTCCCGAAAGTACTCGTAGTCCTCCAGCCACTCCATATCCGGTGGCAAAAAGGTGGCCAGAAATAGTCCGGAATTGAGCCGCCCCCGCCAGTCATCCAAAAAGCGCCGCAACAAATCCGCAAAGGGCACGGGTCCACCGGCCGAAAGAACCGTCTTCTGGATAGCGCTTCGCAAGTTAAACGTGTAGGTTCGGGCCGCGAAGAATCCAGAGCGGTGCGACGCATCTTGCACGGAATCGGAGAACGCCAGGAGCTTCTTGTCCTCATTGAAAGGCGAGGAAAACAACTGGGCAATAATGACGCTGGTCAAGCTCGCCGCGCGGGAGCCCAAAATGGTGAGTGAGTTGTGCCCACCACATTCGGGACAATCATGCGATCCGACCCTTCTCTCGCTACCATCCCTTCTCTTGACTGTGTAATTCGTCTCTGGAATCCAAACCGGCAGCATTCGCTCGGAACCTGCTCCTCAATTGTCAC
>JAJYJL010001031.1 GCA_021789565.1 Acidobacteriota bacterium | reverse complement strand
TTGGCATTATAGATCAGCAGAGCTTCAACCGGAGCCGATCCTGACCGGATACCCTCCGAGAGAGCGCGGACAGAAAGTCCTTTCTTCGGAACGGCAAGGTCCGGCATGGGGGGCTGCGGCGTAAAGAAAAGGCCTCCAGGTTTTTCGACGCTGCCCAGCAGGCCATTGAGCGCGTTGGCAGCCAGCGCGCTGGCAAGCCCATTGGTCTGGGCCAGCGGCGCTCCGCCGATAATCGCCACCGTGGGCGTGTGTACAGCCATCTCGCGCGCGAGACGCTGAATCCTGTCGGCCTCCACCCCCGTCATCTTCGCTACCGCCTCGGGCGTGTGATCCGGAAGTCCCTTGGACCAGCCATCGATGCGCGATCCCGCCTGACTCGCTGCCTCTGCGGGGCGCAGCTTCTCGCTCATGATTACGTGCGCCAGGCCTAAAGCCAGCAAGCCCTCCGTCCCCGGCTTTGCGTAGACCCACTCATCGGCGTTGGCGCCGGTTTGGGACATTCGCGCTTCAACCTGTACAAACTTGCCGCGCTGCCCGGGTCTTCCCTGCCGCATGGTCCCGTAACCCAGGTTTTGCGCCACGGGCGAGTTCCATGTGCCAAGAAAATCCGCTCCGAAGGAGATGACATAGTTTGCGTTCGCCAGATCAAAGGTCGGCAATTGATGATGGCCGAAACTCAGTTCGTTCGCCCGGCGCAGGACAGTGTGCTCAAAAAATTCAAACCTCACCGCCGGTGGCGCGCCGAGTGCCTCGAGGAAATGCTCAATCAGAACACTGCGGTGGTCATGAAGGGGCTCAGTCAGAAACGCCAGAGGCAGGGATTTCCCCGCAGACTTCAGCGATGAAAGATGCGCGACCAATTCCTTGACCGCCTCTTCCCAGGTAATCTCCTGATATTCACCTGAGCCTCGCGGCCCCGAACGTTTAAGGGGGAAGCGGATACGGTCAGGATTGTAGGTCACTTGGAGGCCGGCCTGTCCCCAGGCGCAAAGCCTGCCCTGATTGACAGGATGCTCAGGGTTGCCTTCCAGCTTCTTGGCCAGTCCCATGCTGAGCAGGCCCAACTGTCCGTGACGAGTTACCTCTGCCTCGCCCTCCATCACCCGCACCTGGAGACCGCACCCAGCCGGACATTGAGTACAAACGCCGGGCTTCCATTCAGCAACACCTGGAATCAGTTCTTCTTCGGGAATAAAGTGGATGAGTTGATGCTCCGGCTTGCCGCACGCATCAAGAGCTACCGTTGCACTGCCTACTGCCGAAATTTTAAGAAAATTGCGACGATCCATAAGCCTTCTTACCGCCGTTGCCCTGCACGGCACAGCCCTCGTTCGGGCGGATTCTTAGTGCCTAGAAATGACAGGTCGTACAATCCGTCGGAGCCTTGTGCATTCGGTGGCACCCCACACAAAATCCCATATCCAACCCTGCCTTGCGCACAGCGACCGTTTGCTGCTTCATATCTCCGTGACAGGTGGCGCAATTGACTCCGGCACGAATGTGCGGTCCATGCCAAAAATTCACGTGAGCCGACTGATAAAACCAGTAGACGCGATGCCAGGGGATCTGCTCACCCTTTTTCTGGTATGCGGCGATTTTTTTGATCTCTGGTTTATTGGTTGCAATGACCTGGTGGCAGCTCATACAGAGTTGCACGTTCGGGATAGTCGCATCCGGACCCTCGCCCACACCTTTATGACAATCTGTACACTGCATCCCATGCTGCAAGTGCACCTTGTGTGTGAACGCGATGGGCTGCTGGACATGAGTCGGATAGGAGTCAATGTAATCCTTAGCCGCAGCCAGCAAAGTTGGATGTTCAGTAGTGAATTGCCCGGAAGTTACATAGGAAGGGTGCTTCACTTCCGTCTGCTTGCCGCTCGAACACGAAACAAGAGTCGCAATAGCACCCGTAATAACGAAACCCAACCCCAGTACGGTCCAGCCCCTAAGACTCAACATAGCGAAAGATTAAATCATCCTTTGCGTTAACTTCGAGTTACGAAATACCGCCATCACCTGATTGCCCCGCAATCGTCCTGCGTTCCGGCTTCCGATTCGGGAGCCGGAACGCGCTGCCGCAGGAGATCGTTTATGAAGCTCAGACTGCCCCTTCCAGGCCCAAGCGCCCCGGCCTAGCTGCATCACACCGAGCCCTCCTAAAACCGGCCTTCGGTGGGATGCGCCACTTCCTATCTTCAAATTCACAAAACAATTACGAGTACAAACTTAGACATCATTCATGATGGAAGGTAAAGTCCACCGTTGTGGCCTCATGAGCATGCACGGTCACCGTTTTTTCCTCAGTGCCAAAGGTGGCAGTCCACGCCTCAAGAGTGTACTCGCCAGCAGGAACGCCTTTGATGGTAAACGTTCCTTCCTGCCCCGTCACGGCAAACAGTGGATTGGCAACGACTCCGATATAGGCCTTCATCCACGGGTGCTCATTGCAATGCACCGGGATCATCACCTCCGGATGCGCGAACTTTTTGTAAAACGGCGCGCCCCCGGGCGGCTGAGACTGGTTCCACTGCGGGTTGTTCTTCGACATGACGTGAATGTTGTGAGTAGTGAAATCGCTATTCACAACCTTGAGGGGCTGCCCAACCATAATCCCCAGAACGTGCGGAACATAAACGCAACCCTTCTGGTCCAAAATCACCGCACTCGCAGGAGTTGGAAAGTGATCGTTCTGAGCGCCTGACTTGACGTAGACGAAAACATTGGGAAGCGTATCGTTAGGATTCACTCTCCCATCGTCAGGACGAATTGCCTGCCCGTGGCGCTCACGGACGCACTCCGGGTCCTGGGCCATGGAGATCTGTGGAAGATGCGGCTTGGTTCC
>JAJYJL010001030.1 GCA_021789565.1 Acidobacteriota bacterium | reverse complement strand
GCCCCCTGTGCAGCACCGCCTCGTCGAATGAGGTCAATGTGAGAGTTCAGATCACAACTGAGAGGTTATTCCTGTGCCGTCCCTTAGCGCAGATCAAAGCGAGCCTCGCCGTTCGGAACTTCTTGAAAGCTCGAACAACTCCGCGGTCCCATACTCCACTATCCTCTCGCAATGGAATCAAATGGCTCCGCATTACGCGACGAAATTGGCCACGCCCCTCATTAAGGTACTCCTCTAAGTAATGACGTGGGAGCTTCTTCCCAATCTTCTCGTTGTCTCGCGACACAAGAAAGCAGATGTTGCACAGACTGTTGTACATGCGGGAAGAGAAATGTCTCCTAAGCTGGGCCTGGGGGAAGATGTGATGACGATGTTTGCGGTTGGCGTGGCTTATTACCTTTTCCTTTAGAGGGATAGGCTCCCCGTTCTCAAGATATCGGGGTGTTTGGGACGCAAGCAGGCAGAAGAATGTCCTAGTGCGGGCCGAACGGGACGCATACTCTGCCCCCTGAATATCCAGGACGGGGTTGAGTCTGTCGCGGAAGACAAAGTGCTTCTTCTTCCCACGGGCAAGGGATTCGAATAGCTTCGCGTCCGCAACTATATTGCGGTGATAACCACGACCGCTATAACGTTGTGCGACGCCTGTGGACCAAAACCACTTTTTGATCTCAGCGGCTTGCTGACGGTTCGGTTGACCGTGATGGTGATAAAAAAAGGTGGCAAGTGTGGCCAGCATGTTGGCGGAAGGCAAGTAAGATTCATCGTGCACAGGAAAGCGGTGATGAACGTAGTCAACGGCTGAGAAAAAGGCGGTCTGGTATTTGTGCCAAAGCCTGCGAAAACGTTGCCTCTCCCCGTCATCGCGCTCGATGCGTTTGGACCAACGACGTGCCATTGCTTCAAGCTTCGGCGGGTCACCCTCAAGGGAAGGCCGTTCTGCGATCAAGTTAAACCCCATGAGGATAGGATCGATTCCGGCAAGAGCGAACACGTCCTCGCGAACCTTTTGACGAAGTTCGTGGGCCATCGCACGCACGTCGAGTTTTCCCATTAGTGCTATTGCACGGTCCGCCGATGTGATGCGCATGCCTTGGGAGTTGACCCGGATGAAGACCTCGCCGATCTCGTCGAGGCTTGCGGAGCGGACGGTAACGACGGGGACGGGGTATTTGAGAAGGCGCTCGCGGCACTGGCGGATTTTCTCCAAAAACCACGCCGCCCGACTCGGCATCCTCCTCCTCCAATCGGGGAGAAGGATGTCGTGGATAGGGACAAACTGCCTATCAACTGGCTTTCGGTACACAATCCTTTGCGGATTTTCCTGGTCCCCATCAGGATGAACTGCAAAGCAGAGGCGACCAAAATCTATGTCACGGCCGGCGTCATTTTGCCTCGTCTGGGCCTCAAAAGCCTGATAGATGACCGAGAGGCGTTGCTGGCCGTCAATTACAAACCATATATGCTTGTTCGAGCCGTTGAACGGAGGCAGAACTTCTGCCGATTGCCGAATTAGGTTTGCCGACTTGCGATCCATTTCCCACAGGAACAGCGAGCCGATGGGCATATCACGGTAAATGCTGTCTAAAAGTTTAGCGGCGCGTCCAGGATCCCAAACAAAATTGCGCTGGAGCTTAGGAACGGCAAAACGCCGAGCCAACAAGTGTCCACGGAGCTTCTGGATTTTAATTTGTGCCAGCGTGGGGGGCTTCATTGCGGCGGTTCTCCCCGAGCGATCAACTCTCCGAGATCATAGTTGACACTGGTCACACCAAAATCTGGCTCGCGTTGAAAAGGGCGTCGGACGTAGCGCGGCGTAGCCCTGTCACCATCAACTTCGACTAACGCGAGAATGAAATCCTCTGGTTTGTTGAATGAAGTCAATATCTCATTCTTGGTAATTGTGACGGTTCCTGCGCCCTTGGCGCGGCCCTTCACTTCGATGAACCGCAGCTTTCCGGTTCCCGGAATCCGCGACTCAATGTCGTAACCGCATTTGTCGCTGCTCACATCGCGAGGGTCAAAACCAAGCGTGCGCTCGGCGGCGAGCACTGTTTCCATGGCCAGCTTTTCAACCCTTTCGGTATCGTGAGCGAACTGCGTCGGCCCGGTTTGGCTCGCACCTTTCATCTGGTCGAGCAAGCCCTGGGGTATTACTAGGGCGCCGCCAATTACTACAGGAGGGAGCGGGGAGAGTTGGCTTTCCTTTTCCAATTCTTCCATGCGCCTCTGAAGGCGGGCTTGGAGTTCATCGGCCCTCTGGCGGGCTTTGCCCGAATTTATCCGGGCGTTCACTCGCCCAGCAAGTTCCTGGACTTTGAGTTCCTCGGCGCGATGGTCCCAGTAATTGATCTCCTTCGTCAGCCGGTCTTTCACCGCCGCCATAGTCTTCGCCACAAGTTCCTGTTTCCGGCTCTGCACTTCGCTCAAGTGCCGTGGAACAAGCTCGTTCACTGCAAACTCCATGACCCTACTCTCAAGGTCATGTTTGAGCCAGTCTGCTTGGAGTGACGCACTGACCCTCGTTCGCTCGTCGTCCGTGGCAGGCGTGTAATCAAGGTATGGTGCGTAGCCAGCGTTTCGAACATTTCCAACGCGGTCGATTTCGACAAATTGCATGCGCCGGGAAACGACGCGTCTGTTGCCCGAACGATCAGTCTGTGCATCCTGGATGGAGTGTTCCAGGTAGAAGAGTACTCGAACCTCATGCGTTGCGTCGTTCGGATCAATGAGCGTGGCGCCGCGCTTGAGGAGGTCACGATACCGCTCGATGATGAGGTCAATGGTCGCGTCCAGAACGGGGTGTCCCGGACATACGAATTCTGCTACGGGCTTACCCTGAACGT
>JAJYJL010001029.1 GCA_021789565.1 Acidobacteriota bacterium | reverse complement strand
CGCTCCCGGGATGACGCCGCAGATGGCGGAATCGCTGCTGAATTTTATTGCCGCCAAGTCCGGGGAGACTCCCGAAGCGGCGCAAGCCTCTCCTGCCCAGACAGAACCCTTCACCGCGAAACAGGTCGCGGAAGGAGCCGCCCTTTTTCTCGGCCGCAAACCGTTAGAAGAGGGTGGGGCTTCGTGCGTATCGTGTCACGCGGTGAAGTCTGCCGGGGGAGCGCTGGGCGGGGGCCAGCTTGGGCCTGACCTGACGCTCGTGTACAAGCGCCTGAACGGCCGGAAGAGCCTCGAGGCGTGGCTTTCCAATCCGGCCAGCGCCACCATGAAACCCATCTTCATCCAACACCCGATCAAGCCTGCTGAAATCAGCGCCCTCACGGCGTTTTTCGAGCAGACCTCGAAGGAATCCGGCGCCGGGAATGCCGGCGCGTACCGCCTGCGCTTCATCCTGCTTGGGCTGGCCGGCGCCGCGGCCGGCCTTGTAGTTCTGGGCCTGATCTGGAAGCGGAGAAACCGCGGCGTGCGCCGCGCGCTGGTGGAGGGCAAGCTGGGAATTTGAGGGAAACGATGAGCAAAGCCAACGGAACCACCACCTGGATTAAGGACATTGGCAACCCAAAGTTGCGCCAGTGGGAAGAGTTTTACCGCAACCGCTGGCAGCACGACAAGGTTGTGCGCTCGACACACGGTGTGAATTGCACGGGCGGTTGCAGTTGGCAGATCTATGTGAAGAACGGCATCGTCACCTGGGAGATGCAGGCGCTCGATTACCCTTCGCTCGCGGCGGGCCTGCCACCCTACGAGCCGCGCGGATGCCAGCGAGGAATTTCATTTTCCTGGTATCTTTACAGCCCCTTGCGCGTGAAGTACCCCTACGCGCGCGGGACTCTGCTGGATGCCTGGAAGCAGGCGCGCCAGCAACATGACGATCCTGTGGAGGCCTGGAAGTCGCTGGTGGAAAATCCCGAAACGCGCAGCCGCTGGCAGAAGGCACGGGGCAAGGGCGGGTTCCGCCGCACGGACTGGGACAGCATGCTGGAACTGATCGCGGCGGCCTCCATTTACACCATCAAGAAACATGGTCCCGATCGCATTGCGGGTTTCTCGCCCATTCCCGCCATGTCGATGGTCAGCTATGCGGCGGGCGCGCGCCTGATACAACTGATGGGAGGGATATCGCTCTCTTTTTACGACTGGTATTGCGACCTGCCGCCGGCTTCACCGGAGACCTGGGGCGAGCAGACGGATGTGCACGAATCCGCCGACTGGTTTAACGCCAAGCTGCTGGCGGTAGCCGGTTCTAACCTGAGCATGACCCGCACGCCGGACTGCCATTTTGCCGCCGAGGCCCGGCACAACGGATCGAAGATGTGGGTTTTTGCCCCGGACTTCAGCCAGGTTTCGAAGTACGCCGACGAGTGGGTTCCGGTGAACGCCGGTCAGGACGGCGCCTGGTGGATGGCGGCGAACCACGTCCTCCTGAAAGAATTTCATCACGAAAAGAAGGTCCCTTACTTCATCGATTACATGAGGCGGTTTACCGACGCTCCTTACCTGGTGGAATTGGAAAAGCAGGACGGCAGCTACCGACCGGGCAGGCTGCTGCGGGCCGGCAGGATGACGCCATATGAACGCGTCGAAAACGGCGACTGGAAATTTCTGATGTGGGACGCCGCCGAAAACCGTCCGAAGATGCCGCAAGGCAGCTCAGGGTTCCGCTGGGGGAAAGAACCCGGCAAATGGAACCTGCTTCTGCAGGACGGCCTTGATGCGAGTCCCATCCAGCCCACATTGACTTTCCTTGAAAACTGCGACGAAGCCGTGCAGGTCAGGTTCGACGATTTCGGCGAAGGCAAGGACCTCCTTCGCGGGGTGCCGGCAAAGCGCATCGAGACTCGGCCGGGAGAGACGGCGGTCGTCACCACAGTCTATGACCTGCTGATGGCGCAATACGGGGTTGCGCGTGGCCTTACCGGCCAGTATCCGCACAACTACGATGACGAAGATGCGCCCTACACGCCTGCCTGGCAGGAAAAGTATACCGGCATGGGGCGGGACGTCCTGATCCGTTTTGCCCGAGAGTGGGGAACAACCGCCGAGCTCACCAAGGGCAAGTGCATGATCATCATCGGGGCCGGCATCAACCACTGGTATCACAACAACCTGATGTACCGGGCCGGAATCCACGCGCTGATGTTCTGCGGTTGCGTGGGAGTGAATGGCGGAGGCCTGGCACACTACGTCGGCCAGGAGAAGCTGGCCCCGGCAGAATCGTGGTCTGCCATTGCCTTCGCGCGCGACTGGATGGCGGCCGCGCGCCTGCAGAACGCGCCGAGCTGGCACTACGTCCACACGGACCAGTGGCGGTATGAAAAGGACTTTACCGATTATCACACTGTCCCCGCGAGACAACCGGAGGGCTCGCTTGCCCAGGGCCACACCATGGACGTGCAGACGCGGGCCGTACGCAACGGCTGGCTGCCCTTCTATCCGCAATTCAACAAGAACCCTCTGGATGTGGTGAAAGAGGCGGAAGCGGCGGGCGCCGCGTCTCCGCAGGAAGTCACAGCATTTGCGACCGAACAGTTAAAGAGCGGGAAGCTGAAATTCTCAGTGGAAGATCCCGACGCGCCGGAAAACTGGCCGCGGGTGTGGTTCATCTGGCGCGGCAACGCGTTGATGGCCAGCGCCAAAGGGCACGAATATTTCCTGAACCACTATCTGGGCACGCACAACAACGCAATCGCGGAAGACCTGGCAGAGGATTCGGTGCGGGAAGTCACCTGGCACGAGAAGGCCCCGCAGGGGAAGATGGACCTTGTTGTCGATCTGAACTTCCGCATGGACACC